>JAFDKD010000587.1 GCA_019307165.1 Deltaproteobacteria bacterium
TCGAAATAGCGATCCGTGAGCAGAAGGGGACGTTCGTATCGACATTTTGCTGTCATTGCAGTCGCGGGGTTCCGTTCAGCAGATGAAATGTCAATATTTCACGGACGTTCCCTTTATGCCTAGAGAGATGCCTCCAACTCATCGAACCGGTCTTCCAGCTTGTAGAGGACCTGATCCAGATCGTCGAGCCTTCTCGCCAAAAGGTGGTCCCGCGCCTCGCGCTTGAGCGAGAGAAGTGTCTCCACGTGAGACCCGATCTTTGCTTTCAAATCGTCGGGGACGGCGGGGTCGCGGTTCACGCTCACCAGGTGATCCACCAGGTCATACAGCGAACGCTCCTTTTCAAGGGGGTCCGTGTGAGATACCTGCCCGAACATGTCCGCCAGCCGAGGGAACTGCTTGTCGAACCGGCCTTCATAAAACGGGATGATGCGGATATCGATCTGCATGATGCGGCTCATTGGAGATCTCCTCATATGAAACTTCGTAGGGTTCAAAGGTTCAGGGTTGCGGGTTGCGCGAAGGTTGATTTTCTCTCGCAAAGAACGCAAAGGTCGCCAAGACAAGGGCATTCGTTGAGCATGAGTACGCCGGCAAACGGCGCACGAGTGCGAGTGTATGTCGATTCAATATTCACCGATTGAAAAAACGGAAGAGCCTTTTCCAAAGGGAGCCTGTCCGCCGCTTTCTGGCGGGACTTAAAACCCCCTGAGACTACTGCCGTCTTCATGACGTTTCCAGATCGATTAGACTTGTCGGAGCGTAGCGGAGATCCCGCCGTCCTTGGGCGTGCCGCGGCGTAGCTGCGAAGCAGCGAAGACGGGTGGGGCCGCCCCCCAGGCCAGAGGCGGCACTGACGATGTAAAAGTGAGGTACTGCTACAGGCGAGAACCGTCACTTTGAGAGAGATGGGGAGGGGGACGTGTTGTCGGGCAACCTCCCGGGGGCCATTTTCATGTGCTCGCGCATGATGCACAAATTCATGACCACGGGGATGCCCGCGGCCTTGGCCCGCCGGGCCGCCTCGTTGTGAATCACGCCGATCTGCATCCAGACGGCGCGAACGCCGATGTCGATGGCCTGATCCACCACCGGCGAAACCCTGGAAGGATTGAGGAACAGATCGGCCATGTCAACGGGAAAGGGAATATCCGCGAGCGATTTAAAGCACGGTCGTCCCAGTATTTCCCGCTGACCGGGGTTGACCGGGACCACTTCGTAACCATGATCGAGGAGATATCGGGCCACCTTGTTGCTGTCTCTGGCGGGTTTGGGCGAGATGCCCACGACAGCAATGGTTTTGCACGTCCGGAGCAGTTCCGTCACCGTTTCGGAAGGCGGATTGGCGTCAGGCAGCTCGTATGCGGGAGTTTCGATCAACTGATGATTTCCTTGATTTTGTCCGCCTTTTTTTTCACATCCATGACCTTTTTGACGCCGGGGACCTGCTCCAGCACCTTGTCGGCCACTTTGGCCTCAAGGGTCGGCGTTTTTTTTTCCTTTTCTTCGTCCTTTTTCCCGGTCTCCACCTGCTTTTCTGTGGGACTGAGTTCTTCCTTTACCTTTTTGAATTCCTTAATGGCGCCGCCCAGGCCTTTCCCGATTTCCGGGATCCGTTTGGCGCCGAAGATAAGCAGGATGATAACGGCGATAATGATTAGCTCAGTTGGACCGAGGCCGAACATAACGGGCTCCTTTATGAAACTAAAATTGGTGGCGCACCCGCCGTTGCTCTAACGAACTATGGCGCGGCAAGGGGCGCAGGGTGCATGGCGCATGGCGCATGACGAAAGACAAACAAAAAGGCCTTAGCTGTTTGGCCAAGGAGTTTCCGCGTAAACAGCCGAGTATTTCTTAAATCCAAAATCCGCATTCCCAAATCCAAAATCCTTAACACTCCGTCCCTTCCCCCTCAAACTGAACGGACGCTTCATCGTCCTCCCGCGGCGCCACCGACCCGATGTGCCATGCGGCCTCCCCCATGGCCTTCAACCTGGACACAATTTCACCCGTGTCCTCCTCTTTGACCACAACGACCAGACCGAGACCGTTATTGAAGGTTCGCATCATTTCTTCATCGGAGACGTTGCCTGCCTTTCTGATGAAGGAAAAAACGGGCGGTACGGACCAGCTGTCCGTGTGAATCAGGGCCTTGCACTGCCCGGGAAGGATTCGCGGGGGGTTGTCTATCAGGCCGCCCCCGGTGATATGGCTGATGCCGTAAATACGGAAATCACGCCTCAGGTTGGAAATGGCGCTCGTATAGATGCGTGTGGGCTGGAGCAACTCCTCCCCCAGGGTCCTGCCGAATTCCTCCACATAATCGTCCACGGACATGTTGAGATCGTCAAAGAAGATCTTTCTAACGAGGCTGTATCCGTTACTGTGAAGCCCGTTTGAGCCGATGCCCACAAGCTGGTGACCCACCGCTATTTCGGAACCGTCCAACAGGTCTTCATTGTCGGCCAGGCCCACCACGAATCCGGCCAGGTCGTATTCGTTTTCGCCGTAAAAACCCGGCATCTCCGCCGTTTCTCCCCCGATAAGAGAGCAGTTGGCCGCCTGGCAGCCCTCGGCAATCCCGGACACGATATCCGCGGCCTTGCCGATGTCCAGTTTTCCCATGGATATATAATCGAGGAAAAACAGGGGCATGGCGCCATGAACCATAATATCGTTGACGCACATGGCCACAAGATCGATGCCCACGGTATCGTGCCTGTCCATCATGAACGCGATTTTCAGTTTGGTTCCGACCCCATCCGTGGAACTCACGAGCACCGGCTTTCTGACATGCTCGATATTCAGCGAAAAAAGGCCCGCAAACCCGCCGATATCGGTAATAACCCCGGGTCTGAAGGTCTTGCTGACAATGGGCTTGATCATGTCCACCAGCCGATTTCCGGCATCGATGTGCACGCCCGCATCGGCATATGTGGCGCCTTTGCCTTTTGTCTCCGTCACCGCGAATTTACCCTCCCCTCTTGCATTCACGGCCTTCGGGCCCTAAGACCTCTTCGACCGTGCCGGAATATTGTTCTATGATCGCCTCTATTTGTCAAATCATTTACCCGCACCCCCGGCCACCATCAAGCGCCATCTTCCCGCTGAGCGGAGAATACTTTATTAATTTCAAATTCTCCTGTCGATGTTTTGACTTGTCAGGCCACAGGCGATTTGCTAGTGCCTATCCGAAAGAGACCCAGGCAAACAGCATGATATGAGAACC
>JAFDKD010000588.1 GCA_019307165.1 Deltaproteobacteria bacterium
TTTTGAACACTTGCTTTACCTTAGGCGTCGAAACAATGATCAACGTTGATTCAAAGTCGAAGGGAATTTCAAATATGTTTGGCTAGTTCTTCAAGCCCGAGTTTACTCAAGGTCTCGGGGAGCGGCTTGCCTGTTTGGGGATCCCATCCGATCAAGTTGTAGTAGTTCTCCCTCATCCGGTCCCAACCAGCCATGATATCAACTCCCTTAGCAGGGCCGTCGTTGGGTGGGGAGCCATAGCGGACTGAGGGTTGCTCGTCCAACATGTCAAGCCCGTGCCTCAAGGCGAAGAAGCGTAGTTGGGCCATGATCCGCCGGCCCAGGTTAAAGGCGTCCTCAAGGGTCCAGTTCCACCCTGTAGTAGCGTTGAAACAGTCCAGGACCAGCTTGGGGTAAGGCGAGGCAAAGCGGCAGACCCCAACGCAGTCGTCAAAGAGCCTGATACCGGAGAACCTGGCCGTCATGGCCGAAACCTCCTCGTGGCTGAAGGGATCAGCAGGCTCAGGCTGGTCGACCATCTGGGGGTGGATGCCGCCCCATGTCGCTTCCAGGGTCGAAGTGTCACTGATGCAGGTGTCGAAGAGCTCGTACCAGCGGGTCGCCCCACGGTGGTCGTGGGTACGCGGGGTGTTACCCTTGCAGCCGTAAATAGCCCACTCGCATGCCTCACCCCCGACCTGCCTGCTGGCCCGCATGACTCCCTCGGCAAGCATGTCGGCAAATTTGCCCTCACGGTGCGCGATGCGACCTAAAAGTTCCTTGACCGCCTCGACGTTGCCCCAGGATAGATCAAGGCCTTCGGTTTTTTCTTTATCAAATACACCCTTCTCGTAACACTCCATAGCCCAGCCGATGGTCCAGGAGGCCTCGTTGCAGTCCAGCCCAAGTTTGTCAACCTCATTACCTAACATGACCGTCGCCCCCAGGTCTGTCGCTCCGATCTGTGGTCCCCAGGCGGCTATCTGCTCGTACTCAGGCTCTTCGCCGACAAAGCCGGCGTAAGGTCCTTCGGTCACCACGACCTCCTTGACGTGGGCGATAGAGCAGCGATAACAGGGGACCGCCTTAACCTTGAAGTGGGTCCTCAGGTACTGTCCGTTCATCCGCTCGTGCTCGGGGTAGAGGTTTGTGGTGTAATTTTTGACCGGAAGGCCGCCCACGGCCACCAGGCCGGACAGGACCCCACCAGAGCCCCACTGATAGATCGGGCCGAAGCCTTTGGCCGCACTGGCTAACTCCTCAGCCTTCTCTTTTAATAAATCCGGGTTGTGGACCGTGTACATGGGTCTGCCGCGATAACAGACGACGCATTTAAGGTTTTTGGAGCCCATGACCGCCCCCAGACCGCCCTTAGAGACGACGTGGCCCCTATCTCCGGTGATGACGGCGAAGCGTACTATCCTCTCCCCTGCCGGGCCGATACCAAAGATAGAAACGTCGTGCTCTTTAGCCTTGAGTTCTTTCCTTAGCATGTTTTCGACCCGATGGAAGTCCTGTCCGGCTAGATGGGCGGCGTCCCTGATCTCGGCCTGGCCGTTATTGATCAGCAGGTAGCTTAAGCGGGGGGCCTGGCCCTGGATGATGATTCCGTCATAGCCCTGGAACTTGAGGTAGGCCCCGAAGAAGCCGTTGGCCTGGGAGGAGGCGGCCTGGCCGCTCATGGCTGATCTGGCTGCGATGTTAACCGTGGCCGCGCCGTGGACAGAGGTCCCTGCCAGGGGCCCGGTGGTCCAAATAAGGCGGTTTTCCGGATCGTACCAGTTCACACCGGGTGGGATCTCCTCCCAGAGATATTTGGCCGCCAGGCCGGCCCCGCCGACCCATTTCTTCACCGTTTGAAGGTCGAGTTTCTCGATCCATATCCTCCCCTTGGTCAGATCGACCCGGAGGATATCCCCGGTGTAACCGATTTTGGTTAAGTCAGACATCTGTCACCTCCTTTAAGTTACAAGCCTAGCGCCATCAGAATCAACCTCTGTAATAATATGAGAGGATTTTATACCGAATTGCTTAAAAGTTTCCACCATAGCATCTTCTATACGCCTCGCTTTTCTCAGCTTATCCGTAATAGCAAACAGAGTAGGCCCGGAGCCGGAGATGCTCATACCATCAGCACCTGCTTTTAGGGCGTTTTCTTTAACCTTACTAAAACCTTTAATCAGCTTTGATCTTACCGGTTCGATCACCACATCATTTAAGCTTCTCGAAAACAATGCATAATCATCCTTAGCAAAGGCAGCGGTAATCAAAGCAGTGTTAGCCATGTTGAAGATGAAGTTTTTCATATGAATTTTTTTTGGCAGTATTTTTCTTGCTTCTTTTGTAAGAATTACCATTTCAGGAGTTACAAGTATGATTTTCAATTTTTTAATAGAGCCAATCCTTGTAACATCCAATGGAACGCAGGATCTTGTCAGGGTGGCTCCACCAAGAAGTGCAGGGGCGGTGTTGTCAGCAAAAAAAGCCCCGGAAACAGCTTCTTCAGCAACGGTTGCAGGAAGTATAAGATCTTCTCTGGTTAGTATATTTCCATATAGATGATTTACCGCAAAAGCGGCTGCTGCGGCAGATGCAGCACTACTCCCAAGACCGGAACCGAGAGGAAGGCCTTTTTTGAGCCTTAATTCAACTCCCCCTTTTTCATTCAGAATTTTTAATGTTTCAAGAGCAGCAATCCCTGCAGTATTCTTCCTCGGATCAGTGCTGAGGTTAACATTTGGGCCGGCGTAGGCAATTGAAGAAATCTTGACCCCTGAGCTTCTCTTTCTTGCTTCTACAATATCACCTATCTTTTTGACAGCCAGGCCAAGAACATCAAAACCGGGACCAATGTTGCCAATGGTGGCAGGAGCAAAAGCTTTTATCCATTTCATTTTAGTAATCTTCCCGTTAGATCAGGGCGTCCTCTTCCCAGCCCAGCCTTATAAGATGGATCTGGTCTTGACGGCTGTGCCCCAGCCCGAAACGGGTGTCGGCTGCCGTAATGTGCAGGGGCGGTGGGCTGATTGGCTTTTCCATCCTGAAAAAGGAATCTCTTTTGGCCTGGATGATCCGGGCACCCGTAGCGTCGGCTGCCACGGGATCAGTACTCACGATCAGGCCGCAATAGCCCCACGTATATCGTCTGCTGAAGTGGTGTGGCCCTATGCCGTGGAACAGTGGCGTCAGCATCACCAGGATGTTGAGGCGGGTTTTGCCCATGACATGGGGCAGTTGCCAGATAGC
>JAFDKD010000589.1 GCA_019307165.1 Deltaproteobacteria bacterium
CCGCGGCAAAGGGCGGAAGGCGGATTTCGGAATTGGGAATGCGCGATTTGGGAAATAAGAGACGGAGAAAGGTGTCCCCGACCAACAACGGCGGGAAATCAACCTGTCATTCCCCGCCAAAAACCGGCGGGATCTTCGACCCGCATGCATTTGGCGGCCGTTCGGCCCTGAGCTCACGGCCGAAGGGGAATCCAGAGAACCTGAATGGAAGGATTTGTATTTTGATTTGATATGATGCTGGGTCCCCGCCGGATTCATGCGGGGACGACAAGAAGGGGCGCGGATCAGCGATCCCGCCGTTTTTTGGCGGGGGATGATGGAGAAAGGGCGATCAATCTTCAATATTCAATGCCCTTTTAGCTTACCGGCGAGACAATCTCTATCTCAGCCCTTTTCCTCAATGCGTCTATCCAGTTCTGGAAGGCCCGCCGCTGTTTTTCGACGAGCACCGAGTAACGGAAGGCATCTTTGGCCGCCTCGAATTCCTTCTTGTCTATGGGCTTGGTTTCCTTCCATCGGATCACATAAATCCCGCTGTCGTTCTCGAAAACCGAATCGGGATATGGGCTCCCCTCGGCCAGGCGGAAGGCCGCATCCACCAAATCGGGCATGTTTCCTGTTTTGGGCGCCCCTCTCCTACGGGTGAAGAACCCGGTCTCTTCGATTTTCAGTTTCCGTTCTTCGGCCAGCTTGGCCCAATCTTTTCCCTGTCGAAGTTCAGAGAGATACGCCTCGGCAGCCGCTTTCGCAGTCTGTTTCCGCATGTGGGTCGCGAAATCGGTCTTGACCTTTTCGAGGACCTCATCCATTTCGGGGAGATAGGATTCTTTTTTGTCAAGCACTTGAAAAATATAAAATTTGCCGTCCAGTTCGATCAACTCGCTCGTTTCCTTGGGCTCCAGGGCAAAGAGTGCCTCCAGGAAGCGTTGATCGCCGCCGATGCCGGGAATGGCATCCTGCTCGGATATGTATTCGGTTGACTTTGTCTCAAGATCGTGTTCCGACGCAAACAGTGCGAGATCCAGCTCGTATGGCATTTGATCCACCAGGGACAAACCTTTTTCATGGGCCAGGTCCATGCAGGCCTCCGAAGTCACCTTGTCGAGTATCTCCTCCTTCACTTCCTCAAGCTGCTTTGTCCCGGCCTCCTTAACGTCTTCCACCTTGATGATGTGGTAGCCGAAAGGTGTCCTCACAAGGCCGCTGATCTCGCCGGCCTTCAGCTTGAAAGCGGCCTCTTCGAAGGACTTGACCATGTTGCCTTCGGAAAAATAGCCCAGGTCGCCCCCCTTCGTTTTCGTGGGTCCTTCGGAATAGGTCTTGGCCAATTCGGCGAAATCCTTTCCCTGGCGCGCTTCTTCAAGGACCGCTTTCGCCTTGTCGCGAACTCCCCTCTCTTTATCTTCGGAAACGCCCTCTTCAACCATGAACAGGATGTGTCGGGCCTTCACCTGCTTCGGGCTGGAAAATGCGCTGATGTTATATTCATAGTAGGCTTGGATATCATTATCGGCGACCTTTGCCAGCGCCTTGAAACCCGCCGGATCGATTTCCACATAAGACAGCTTGATTTTATCCGGTATGCGGTAATCCTCTCGGTTTTCTTCGAAAAACGCCTTGATTGCCGCTGCATCGGCATCGACGGGTTGCGGGTAGTCATCCGGACTAAAGCGGACAAAGCCTAAATCGACTTGTTGGTTGGCGTACGTGTAATTATCCAGCGCCTCCTGATCCGTGACGCCCATGAATACGAAAATTAATTGTCTCAGTTTTTCCTGAAGAAGATTTCCGGCCATATCCTCTTCGAAATCCTCGGGTTTCATTCGATTGTTGGCCAGCAGGGCCTGATAGCGGCGCAGGTCGAACCGCCCGTTTATCTGAAAGGCGGGGTACTGCATGATGGATTCCTGTATTTCCTCCTCGGTGACTTCCAGCCCCAGCTGCCGCGCCTCCTGGCTGATGAGTTTCTGTGTGATCAGGTTCTCAAGTGCCCGGTTTTTGAGATCCATGGTCTTGAGAAGATTGTCGTTCAGCAGGTCTTTATACTGCCGGCGAACCGTGGCCAGCAATTCCCTGTAAAGCTTTTCGTATTCCATCCCGGTGATGACTTCACCGTTGACATAGGCTATTTTTACCACACGCTCTTGGTTGAATGAATATCCGAAATAGAAAATGAAGACCAAGGCGATGATGGCGATCAGGAATTTGATCAGCCATGACTTGGCATGCTTGCGCATGAGACTCAATACCATTGTGTTAATTCCTCCTGCGGGTCCGGAGAGAGGGCGAACAGCCGGGGCATGTATCGGTGTCCGAGGTCGCTCGCCCTCCGCATTATGACAAAGCAGATTTGATATCACGAACGATATCGGATGTCCATGAGAATATCTTTTCCCTAAACCCACCCGGCTTCATCCTCATGGGAATGGGCATAGACAAGCCCGAAAATACGGTAGGGGAGCCGCGTCTTCATTTGATTGATTGACAAACCATACGGAACGAGCGAAAAGGGGAGCATGAAAATTCAGAAACAGCATGTTTGTCTTAGCGTCTGCAATGGCTGGTGGTGGCGCAGCTCTCGTGGGGAGGTGTGCCCGCCGTTGGTCTAAGCAAATAACCCTTTGACCGCAAAACCGTGAGGCCGCTTCCCAGGGCCTCACGGTTTTTTTATGCCCATGACAGGCCGTGAGGCTTAAAACCTCGCGGCCTTTTGTCGTTCATGAGTGGAGGAGCTTCGCTCATCAATTATATCGAATGTCAAAAATTCCTTTGAACAATCTCGGAGGGCAATCGTATGAGGGACATCATAAAAAAACTGGTTGACGGCAGGGACCTGACGGAATCGGAGATGGAGCAGAGCATGGGGCGGATTCTCGACGGAGACGCCCCCCCCGCGCAAATCGGCGCCTTTCTTGTGGCATTGCGAATGAAAGGGGAGACGGTGGACGAGATCGTGGGCGCCGCCAAGGCGGCTCGAAACCGGACCAAAAAGATTCACCTGAACAACCACCTGATCAACATCGACAGGGACGAGATCAATGTGGAGGAAGAGACCATACTGGATACCTTCGGGACCGGCGAAGAAGGGACCGCCACCTTCAACGTGTCTACCGCCACCGCCTTTGTGGCCGCCGGGGCCGGCGTGCGTGTGGTCAAGCAGGGGACCCGTACCGTTTCCGCCCAATGCTGGGGCGCGGACGTCCTGCGCCGGCTGGGCATCAAAC
>JAFDKD010000068.1 GCA_019307165.1 Deltaproteobacteria bacterium
CTTGAATTTGAAAAACGGTTGTAACTATTCAGCGAAAAAAGAGCAAAAGTAGTAAAAAAAGACTTGACAGGATTTTTCTGTCAAAATCGAAAATTTAAATTTTCACAGGTGGTCAGCATATTTCGGCCATCGGGGCATCTGACAATGAAATCTGAAGGCTTTTTTCAAAAATACACCAACCTCCTCGGGTTGTGTTTTTAAACGCGGCAGCATCGAATACAGGGCGAAAAAATTCGGTTTAAAAACCTGTGTTATAATGGCTTTAAACGACACAGGAATAGAACCGGATGAAGATCGAAAACATTGACATAGAGGCCACCATCGAAAAGGCACAGGCCCTTGTGCGTGAAGACAAGGAGCTGTCAGCGGCCACGAGATCAATGTTTGAGATTCTGATCCTCATTATCACGCTGCTTGCCAATCGTCTGAATTTAAACAGCACCAACAGCAGCAAGCCGCCCTCGAGCGATCCAAACCGGAAAAAGCGGCTGAACAGAAAAGCGGGTAAGAAAGCCGGCGGCCAGAAAGGTCACGTCGGCACCACGCTGAAACAGGTTGATAAGCCTGACAGCCTTAAGGTCATAAACGTTGACCGCAGAAAGTTGCCCGCCGGGAAATACCGGCAGGTTGGCTTTGAGTGCCGCCAGGTGTTTGATATCGATATTTCAAGGATCGTGACCGAATACCGTGCCCAGATACTCGAGAATGAAAACGGCAACCGGTTTGTCGCCTCTTTTCCCGAAGGGGTTACCAAAGCCGTCCAGTACGGAACAGGGGTCAAGGCGCATTCGGTCTATATGTCACAGTTTCAACTCATACCCTATAACAGAATCCGGGATTATTTCGCCGATCAGCTTCACCTGCCGGTCAGCGAGGGATCGATTTTCAATTTCAATCAGGAGGCCTTTGAACTATTGGGCGGATTTGAAAACAGGGTAAAAACCGAGCTGGCCTCCTCAGATATAGCCCATGCCGATGAAACGGGTGTCAATATCGGCGGTAAAAGGCGCTGGCTGCACTGCATGTCCAATGAGGACTGGACATTTTATGGTGTTCATGAAAAAAGGGGCACGATTGCCATGAACGATATGGGCATCCTGCCATTTTTCAAAGGGACGTTGTGCCATGACCACTGGAAACCTTACTATAAATACGACTGTGCCCACGCTCTGTGCAATGCCCATCATTTACGTGAGTTGACCAGGGCCTACGAGCAGGACGGCCAGCAATGGGCAAAAAAACTGAAAAACCTGCTTGAAACCATCAATCGCCAGGTCACCGGCGCCGGCGGCACGTTGGATACCCACGAATCGCAAAAATATCGGCAAAAATACAGGGCCATTTTAAAACAGGGCGAAATAGAATGCCCGGAACCAGTCAAGTCTGAAAATGGAAAAAGGGGCCGGGTCAAAAAAACAAAATCCAGAAATCTGTTGGAAAGGCTGAAGGCTTATGAGCAGTACACCCTCAGATTTATGGATAATAAACACATTCCCTTTTCAAATAATCTGGGCGAAAGCGATATCCGCATGACAAAAGTCCAACAGAAGATATCGGGGTGTTTTCGGTCTGTGAACGGCGCTCGGATCTTCTGTCGCGTCAGAAGTTATCTGTCGACTTGCCGCAAACAAGGCGTCAAGTCAAGCCGTGCACTGGATCTTCTGTTTAACGGCAAGCTGCCGGAATTTATGATGTAGATGGTAGTATAAGAACAAAATACGCTGAATAGTTACAAAAAACACAGCATTTGCAGGCCCCTTCCCCAGCCCCTCCCACAAGGGGAGGGGGTTGATAGGGGAAATCCGGGTAACGTCGTTTTTGTCGACAACGCGGATCTAAGCGGGGATACGCAGTTGGGTCACCGCAAACTCTCATTCTCAAAGGGAACCGCATCGCATCACCCCACTTCGACATTGGATATTTCTTGTTCGATATTCAATATTCTCTTTTAAAAAGAGTGGGACTCGCACAGGCCCGCATTGTAGGAGCGGCTTCAGCCGCGATACACAATTAACGGATAACAAACAAGTTCCCATCCAGCCGAACGGTTTCGTGCGGCGTATGTCCGGAAAAGAGCCAACTCCTGCGGTAACTAGACGCTTTCCATACCTAACTCAAACGCCTTGAGATTGGAGGCCAAAAATGCCTGCTTCGTGGACTCGGAAATGGTCTTCTTCATCTGTTCGGCGTCGATATCGATGGCGCCGGCCCCGATAAGGGCCCCCAGCATCACCATGTTGAGGGAAAGCGGGTTGCCCGCCTCCGCCGCGAGGGCGTTTCCGTCCAGGGAGATGACCCGGTTCACCCTGGCGCGGATCATGTCCAGCATGTCCTCCACCGGCGGGTATGCCCCCTGCCCGATGAAAACGGTGAACGGCGGCAAAGGGTGGGTGTTGGTGATGACCACGGTGTCCTTGTTGCACTTGGTCAGGGCCCTGAGGGATTCCACGGGCTCAAACCCGACCAGTACATCGGCCTCGCCGTTTGAGACGATGGGACTCGTGGCCTCCCCCATCAGGACGGCCGATTCCACGATGCCGCCCCTCTGGGCCATGCCGTGGATTTCGCTCACAACAGCGGGAATGCCCGCCCCGAGGGAGGCCTCGCCCAGGAGACGCGAGGCCAGCAGATTTCCCTGGCCGCCGACGCCGATAAATACGATTCGCTTCGTTTCCATAAAACTCTCCATTAACAGGTTCAGCCGGCGCTTTTCACCGGCAGGATCGCGTTTTCAGGGCAGATCTGGGCGCATAGGGCGCATCCGATGCAGAGATTGTTGTCGATCTCCACGCGCCCGTCGTCCAGGAGCATGGCCGGGCAGGCAATCTTGTCGATGCAGTCCCGGTGATTCCTGCACTTGTCGCGATTGATGTAAAAGGGTCTTGACTTCTTGAGTTGGCCGGTGGCCTTGGCAAAGAGCGGGCAGAATTCACGGGAGATGATCACCGAAAGCCCGTCGTATTCCATGGCGGCCCGCACCGCGTCCATGGTCTTTTTCACCTTCAGGGGCTGCACCACGTGAACGTCCTTGACGCCGCACCCCCTGACCAGGTCCTCTATGGAAATTCGGGTCAGTTCGACGCCCATGGGTTTGGTATCGACCCCCGGATGGGGCTGATGTCCGGTCATGGCGGTGGTGCCGTTGTCCAGGATTACCAGGGTAAACTTGTGGTTGTTGTGCACGGCGTTGATAAGGCCGGTGACGCCCGAGTGGAAAAACGTGGAATCGCCGATAAAGCTGACCACCTTTTGCTCCGTGGCTTGGGAAAATCCGCAGGACGTGCTTACCGAGGACCCCATGCAGATGACAAGATCCGCCATGGATATGGGCGGCAGCAGACCGAGCGTGTAGCACCCGATATCGGTCGGGTTGATGGCATCCGGCCCGTATACCTCCTTGACCGCGTAATAGGTGGCCCTGTGGGGGCACCCGGCGCACAGGTTGGGCGGTCTTCCGGGGAGGGTCGGAATGTCGGACAGGTCGGGGATTATCGCGGGCGTGTAGTCCACTTGAAAATAGCCGGCGATGGCTTCTCTCACCATGCCCGGATCATACTCATAGAGGCGCGACAGTCTCCCGACCCCTTTTCCCCGGATGGGCAGGGTGAGTCCCTCCTCCTGAGCCAGGGCCTTGAGATCGGTTTCCATGACCGGTTCCAGTTCCTCCACCACCAGGACCTTTTCCACGCTTTTGAGAAATTGCGTGTAGAGCTTTCCGGGCAGGGGCCAGGAAAAACCCACCTTAAAGATACTCACCTTTTCGGATATGCCCAGGTCCTTGACGGCGTCGCTGACATAGTTGAAGCTCACGCCATTGGTGACAATGCCCCATTTGCCATCCCCTATGATCCGGTTCTCGGGCCATGTTTCCGACTTCTCCGTCGCTTGATCGTATTTTTCCAGGAGAAGTTTGTGGAGATTGCGGGATACGGCGGGCACGCACACGAAGTGGAAGGGGTTTTTCTCAAAATGGGTCTTGGTCTTGACGGGTTTGAGTTCCCCGAGACGCACGGCGCCCCGGATGTGGTTAAGCCGCGTGGTGGTCCTGATGACAACGGGCAACTGGAGTTCTTCGGACAGATCGAATGCCGCAATCGTCATGTCCTTCATTTCCTGGACACTGGTGGGTTCCAGCATGGGCAGACTCGAAAGCCTCGCATAATAACGGTTGTCCTGCTCGTTCTGGCTCGAGAACAGAGAGGGATCATCCGCGTTGACAATAACGAGCCCTCCCTTTACGCCCGTATAGGCCAGGGTCATGAGCGGGTCCGCCGCCACGTTGAGGCCCACATGCTTGAGGGTCACCATGGTCCTGAGACCGGATATGGCGGCAGAGGCCCCGACCTCCATCGCCACCTTTTCATTCGTCGAGTATTCGAAATAGAGGTCGGTTTCCCGGCTGATATTGAAAAACTGCTCGGGAATTTCGGATGACGGCGTACCCGGGTAGCAGGTCGCAAAGGACAGCCCCGCCTCCAGCGCGCCCCGGGCAATCGCTTCGTTACCCAGAAGAAGCATTTCCTTGCCCGTTTCTTCACTCAATAATTTGTGCATGTCGCCCCCCTAAAGAATTCTTTCGGTTATTATTTGAATCACGCAGGATTCGGGTATTTACTTTTGTTCCATACTGGAAAATCTGTTCTTGTTGTCCCGAATTCTTTGTTTACGTTTCGTACCATACAAAGAAAAAAACTCTATGTCCACAAACTCAAAAAGCCGTGTAAACTCAATAAACTCAACAAACTTCCTAAATCTTAAAGCTCTCCTCCAGACCTGCGTATTTCTTCCTGAGCTTGGTCTTTTCGATTTTACCGGTGGGATTCCTGGGCACATCGTCAAAGATGATTTTTCTGGGGCGCTTATACCGGGGCAGCCCTTCGCAGAACCCCAATACCTCCTCCTCACCCAGTGTTTTTCCGGGCTTAACCTTAATAATGGCGGTCACGATTTCCCCCAGGCGCTCGTCAGGGAGCCCGATAACGGCCGTGTCCTGAATCTTTTCGTTTTCCATGAGGAAGTCTTCAATTTCCACGGGAAAAATGTTTTCCCCACCGGTGATGATCACGTCCTTCTTTCGATCGACCAGCCAGATGAACCCGTCTTCGTCGGCCCTCGCCATATCGCCCGTCAGCAGCCATCCGTCGATAAGGGCGCTTTGGGTCGCCTCCGGGTTCTTGAAGTAACCTGTCATCATGCCCGGTCCCTTGACCATCAGTTCTCCGGTTTCACCGGGGGAGACATAGTTCATGTCGCTTTCCACGATCCGACATTCCCAATCGAACCCGGGTTTTCCGATGGCCCCCACCTTGTGGAGATTTTCCATACCCAGATGGACACATCCGGGCCCGCCGGTTTCGCTGAGCCCGTAGTTGGTGTCGTATTCATGATGGGGAAAGACCTTTTTCCAGTTTCTTACCAGGCTGGGCGGCACGGGCTGTGCGCCGATATGCATCAATCGCCATTGGTCGAGGCTATAGTCGGCCAGGTTGACATCGCCGTTCTCGATGGCCACGAGGATGTCCTGGGCCCAGGGGACCAGGAGCCATACGATGGTGGCCTTTTCCCGGGAGACCGCTTCCAGGATCCACTTGGGGTTGATGCCCTTCAGGATGACGGCCTTCGCCCCTACGATGAAATTACCGAACCAATGCATTTTGGCCCCCGTGTGGTAAAGCGGCGGGATGCAGAGGAAATTGTCTTCATGGACCTGGTTGTGATGGCGATTTTCGATGATGCACGCAAACTCCAGGACCCTGTGGGTCAGGAGGATGGGCTTGGGTTGTCCCGTGGTGCCCGAGGTGAAATACAGGGCCGCATCGTCCATGAGGCCGAGGACGACATCCGGGGACTGTGTGGACCCGGATTCTAAAAAGGCGCCAAAGGACTCTGCGTAGTCGGGCCGGATGTCTTCGGGACCGACAAACACATAGTTTTCAACGGCCGGCAGGTCTTCACGAATGAGGTCGATCCGCTCCACGAACTCCTCCCCGAATACCATGGCCCCGGCCTCGGCGATGTCCGAACAGTAGCGGATGTCATCCGCGACGAACCGAAAGTTGAGGGGGACGGCCCACGCGCCGGTTCTCAGGATTCCGAAATAGACCGGCAGCCACTCGAGGCAGTTCACCATGAGGTGGACCACCTTGTCCCCTTTGCCGATGCCCCGGCCCAACAGGGCGTTGGCCACCCTGTTGGCCATGTCGTCGAATTCCTTCCAGGTTATCTCCACCCGTCTTTCTTTCTCGGGATCCAATTCGATCAGTGCCGTTTTCTCTCCGTACATCCTGGCGTTTCTGGCCAAAATTTCCGTGATAATCATGGCAATTCTCCTGGTGGCGGTGCGTAATACGCTAAGGGCGCCGGCCGCCTTGAGGGGACGAAAGCTATAAATTAGCTATAAAGTAACTATAAAAAAGCCCCCATACACTGTCAAGACAAAATGTCATGGCGAATGGCGCGTGGGGCAAAGCAAAACAAGGGAAATTTAGAATTTAGAAATTAAAATTTAGAATTTATTAGAACAAGGTGTTTACATGATAATGTTGAATTGACATTTTTTTATCCGCCCTCCGCCCTCCGCCCTCCGCCCTCCGCCCTCCGTAGCTCGTCAGAGCGCAGGCGGGACACCTTGGCGGTGACCGGGCTTCCTGCTGGGAGTGGACAAGGGTTCGGCTGAGTGATATACAAATTCTGTTAAAGCAGCGCCATTACGGGAAAGAAATCACTCGGGGAATTATGTCTCAATCGAAAGAACCGGAGAATAACAGAAAATACCTCGGAGACTGCGTTGACGGGTTTGCCGATGTCACGGTCATGGTCATCGGCGACGTCATCATGGACCAGTATATCTGGGGGAATGTCTCCCGAATTTCCCCGGAGGCCCCCGTGCCCGTGGTGGATGTGGGAAGGGAAACCAAAATGCTCGGCGGTTCGGCCAATGTCATCCACAACATGGCCATGCTGGGGGCCAGGCCCTATTTGTGCGGCGTGGTGGGAGACGACCCTACAGGGGAGGAAATCATCGAAAGGCTCCGGACTGCGGGCCTTGCTACCGACGGACTTGTGATCGAATCGCAGCGTCGCACCAGCATAAAGACGCGGGTGGTGGCCCACGGCCAGCAAATAGTGCGTTTCGATCGCGAAGACCGAATACCCGTCAATTCCGAGAGCATACGGAATCTCCTCCAATTCATCGGCCAAAAGTTTGACGCCCTGGACGCTATTGTGGTGTCGGACTACGGAAAGGGCGTGATTTCGGACCCCCTGATGAAGGGATTGAGAAAACTGGTGAAGTCGTCTCTGGGGGAATCGGCTGTCATTGCGGTGGACCCCAAGACCGATAATTTTCAGTATTACAAAGAAGTGGACGTCATCACCCCGAACCACCACGAGGCCGGGGCCTTCTGCGGGTTCGACATCATTGACAAAGACACCCTCGTCCGGGCCGGCCGCAAGATGGTGGCGGAACTCAATTGCCGCTCGGTCCTGATCACTCAGGGAAAGGACGGGATGACCCTGTTTGAGAACGGAGGCGAAATCACCCACATCCCCACGGTTGCCAAAGAGGTTTTCGATGTCACCGGCGCCGGCGACACGGTCATCAGCACCTTTTCCCTGGGGCTGGCTTCCGGGCTCGATTTGAAATCCTCCGCGGTACTGTCCAATTACGCGGCCGGCATTGTCGTGGGCCAGGTGGGGACATCCGCCGTGAGCGCGGTGCAGTTGAAACAGGCCGTTGAAAACAGATGAGTGAACCGACCATTCCAGAGGATGTGAAACCGGTCTCGAGCCTGTTTTCCCCTGATAAGGAACGCATTGACGAGGCAATCGCGGCACTGACCGATATTTTCGGCCCAGTGGAAAGCATGAGCGGGGAGTTGTTTTTCGACCGGACCCGGTATTATGCCCGTGAGATGGGCTGGCCCCTTTACCGCCGTTTCGTGTCCTTCAAAGAACTGGCGGCGCCGGATCGGCTGCCGGAAATCAAACTGCAGGCCAATGAGGTAGAGCAGCGGCATCTCCGGGAGGGCAAAAGACGGGTAAATATCGATCCGGGATTCGTGTCTGCAGAACGGCTGATCCTGGCAACGGGGAAAAATTATATCCACCGGGTCTATCTGGCCAAGGGGATTTACGCGGACCTGACGCTGCTGTTTCAAAGAGGGGGGTTTCAAAAACTCCCGTGGACCTATCCCGACTATGCGGACCCGGAGACCATCGACTTTTTCAACAAGGTTAGGGAGCAGTACATGGCCCAACTCAGAGTGAAGCGGATGGTCGCCGATGGTTCGTCCGGGGCATGACATGGCTCATTTGAAACTTCGTAAGGTTCAAAGGTTCAAGGTTCAAGGTTCAGGGTTCAAAGGATCAGGGCTTGCCCGGCATTCAGTTCGCTGAGTGCAGGGTTGAAGGAAAAGTTTCTTCCTCGATCAGCCTGGCGTTTTTTCAGCCACGAGGCGGCGCTGATGCATGACAAAAGGAGATGAACCGACGTGATCAAGAGCATGACCGCTTATGGCAAAGGGGAACACCTGCAGGGGAACACGCGTTTTGTGGTCGAGCTTCGTTCCCTGAACAATCGGTATCGGGATATTATTCTCAGAATTCCCAGAAGTTTTCAGGGGGTGGAGGAGGATGTCCGGGCCATGATCGCATCGGGCGTCCGTCGCGGCCGTGTGGAGGCGGTCCTGCAGCAGGAAAACGGCGGCGAGGAAACGGCTTACGACCTGGAACCGAACATACCTCTGGTGAAGGCATATTTAAAGGTGTTCGACCAGATTTCCGACGTGTCCGGGCTTCCACGGGAGATCGACATGGAAACCCTGTGCCGGATGAACGATGTGATTACCATCAAACAGCGGGAGGTGGACCTGGAAGCGGTCAAGACCGGGTTCCTGAAGGCCCTTGCCGAGGCATTGGATTCGCTGAACGGGATGCGAAAGGCCGAAGGGCGCGCCATCGAAACCGATTTCCTGAAGAGATTGGACCTGCTTGAGAATTATGCGGGTGACGTGCGGGCCCGAGCCCCCGAGTTGGTTGGGGAATACCGGGACCGGCTCAAACAGAAGGTGGACCGAATGCTGGAAGACGTGACCGTGGACGAATCCCGCCTTGCCCAGGAGGTGGCC
>JAFDKD010000590.1 GCA_019307165.1 Deltaproteobacteria bacterium
AACCCTGAACCCTGAACCCTGAACCCTGAACCCTGAACCCTGAACCCTGAACCCTGAACCCTGAACCCTGAACCCTGAACCCTGAACCCTGAACCCTGAACCCTGAACCCTCATATGTAACTCCATGAAAACCGAGGTCCATCGACGTAGAGGCGCCGACGTACTAACCGGGCTTTTTTGCACTCTCCCCCCTTTGCAAAGCGGGCTGGGGGGATTCAAAACCGTTGGCAAATCCCCCTAAATCCACCTTTGCAAAGGGGGACTTAACCGAGTCTAAGGTTATTGCCCTTTTCTTGAAGTTACCCTATCGATCAGACTGGCCATCCCTGCGGCCAGAGGCCCCGCTGACACCTGACACCTTTTTTGGTTACTTCACCATTCATAATTCCTTGTTCGTTATTCGATATTCTCTTTTCCCATCCATACCTCAGCAATCGCCTCCGCATGCTTCTCCGATGCCCCGTGGTGGTTCAACACCGCCCGGCGCGCCTGTTTCCCCATTCGTTCCCTTTCATCCGGATGCGCCAGCAGGCGAATGACGGCGTCGGCCAGTTCGGCCGGGCCCTCAACCGCCCTTCCTCCGCCCGCAGCCTCCAGCAGTGCTTTGGCGTCCGGGAAATTGTCCATATGCGGACCGTAAAGGACCGGCCTTCCCCACACGGCAGGCTCCAGGGGGTTCTGGCCTCCCAGGGGCGCCAGGCTCCCCCCGCAAAAGGCGACGGTCGCGATGCT
This sequence comes from Deltaproteobacteria bacterium, assembly GCA_019307165.1. Taxonomy (GTDB): domain Bacteria; phylum Desulfobacterota; class DSM-4660; order Desulfatiglandales; family Desulfatiglandaceae; genus JAFDKD01. The sequence goes on from JAFDKD010000590.1 coordinate 733, forward strand.
GTATGCGTTGAACAACTCGCCGAATGTGTCGAGAACGATCACCGAACGGTCGTGGCCTTTCCCTGATGGGATCGGTCCTGTCCTGAGCCGGCAGGGGAGGCCGCGGGCCTCCACAAGGGCCCGGATATGCGGCGCACGTTTGATGTGCCGCGGCGCCAGGACCAGCAGGGTCTCGGGAAATCGTTTCAGCACCTCGGCGTAGGCGTCCAGCAGCGGCCCTTCTTCTCCGTCGCGGGTGCTTCCCGCCAGGATGACGCTCCTTTCCGGGGGAATGCCCAGCCGCTTCCGCATGTCTAGTTCCGCACCGGGCCATGTCTGGGTGGAAAGGGTGTCGTATTTGGCATTGCCGCTTACCTGGATTCGTGCGGGATCCGCCCCCATAGCCCGGATGCGCGCCGCGTCATCCTCCGAAATCATGCTGAACAACTCGACGAGGCAGAGCGCCTTTCGGAAAAACCAGGCAAAGCGGCGGTAGGTGTCGAAAGACTGCAGGGAAATACGCCCGTTAACAAAGGCCGTGGAAATACCCATGCGGTGGGCTTCCCGAATCCATGCGGGCCAGATTTCCGTTTCCAGAAACACCAGCATGTGGGGCCGGATCGATCTCAGTGCCCTGCGCACGATCGGAACGACATCAACGGGCGAATAGATGACGGGGACCGCATTCCCGAATGTTTTCCGCGCAAGATCGCGACCGTGGGGGGTGGTCGTGGAAAGTATGACGGCGCAGCCAGGCAACTTTTCGCGAATCGCGGGGATGACCGCGGCGGCGACCTTCACCTCGCCCAGGGACACGGCATGCACCCAGATCCGCGGCGAGCCGGCGAGCCTTTCCAATACATGGGGAGGGACGGCGCCGAGGCGTTCGTTCAAGTGGTCGCGATACCGTCCCGTAATGCGCGCATAGATTCGGAAAAACGGAAAGAGCAGCAGGACCAGGAGGCCTGTCAGCGCCGCATATGCGAGGTAAGGAATGTCCATGGGAAACGATTGTCAGGCCCCTGCCGCATCGGGGGCGTCATGGAAGAAACCGAACTTAGCGCCCATCCATAAATGACGTGAAGGGGTTCTGGATGGACACTAATTATGAAGCGTCGGACTGGCATGGACTGCCACATTAACCCGTTGGCTTATCCAAATCAATGCTTTATTCCATCGTGACATCGCGGCTGAAGCCGCTCCTACAGGTAACAGGAATGTTGCGCCTTCGCTCCACCCCACCGAACCTGTCGAAGGATGCGGCGTCCAAGCCGCGATGAGACATGCACAGAAAATTGTGCACGTGCACAGTTTTCTGTGCATTATCCAGGTCTTTTTCACGGCGCTCGAGACTTTGGTTGGTCGGCATCGGGAGATCCGGTGTAATTTTTTCAATTTTTTTTTTGCGGCCATGATGAAATGTCATGAAAAGGGGCTTGACTAGAAAAGAGATCGGAAAGATCCAAACCGCGCGCCCGTCGTATTAAGCAATAGGCTGAACTGCCTCTGAAAAATCAGCCCTCCAGGCCGTCCAACCCGTTACGGCGTCCCTGATCTTTCTTGGAGAACGGCTTGGAAACACGTATGTTGTACCAGTTAAAGGCATTTCTCGCCTTGGGATTCGATCATCTAGTCAAGGCCGGTTATGGGGCCGAGCGGATGACAATCACAAATGCCTCTTTATCTCTCAATCATCGCATAACATTTTGAAAATTGGCACATTTATTGATTAAGAAATCTATCATCAGGCCACCGTTTTCAGACCATTCCCCGATACGCCCGGCGCCGGGCGGGGAGATCAGGCTGCAGCTGAATTTCGAAAATGGTCTGTGACGGCATGTGGCTAAATATTAACGGAAATAAACTTTAAGGAGGAAAACATGACTGCCAGAAAAATGCTGTTGATCGCGGCCGGTATCATATCGGTCTTTTTCCTTGTCTTTTTATCCACTGCCGAGGCCGGGGAAAAGTCGGCCGAACCGTCGTTGTCCAAGGCTGAAGCGCTATCCGGGGCCAAGGTGGATATCAACAAGGCGGGCCTGGACCAATTGGTCACCCTGCCCGGCATCGGACCGAAAACCGCCGAGAAAATCATGCAATACAGGCAGGAAAACGGGAAGTTCAAGGACCCTGAAGACCTGAAAAAAGTCAGGGGCATCGGGGAGAAAAACTTCGAGAAGATCAGACCGCTCATCAAAATTTAAGCGTAGGGCTCAAAAGAGGCACGGTCATTGCAAGAAGTATCCCATAACATGCGGGTGCCGGAGCATGACCCGCCTCTTTTTAGTCCATCTCGAATCGGAGCAGCCCAACCAATGGAAAATGCGATAAACGCCGGAGTTTTCCGGCAAACAAGAACCGAGGCATATTCTCGACGGCCGTCAGGTCCGGGCGTCTGTTCCGCGAAGCAAAGCAAAAGGACCAACATGTAAACAAGCCCTCCTGCACGTCTTGTCTCTCCCCCGACGTGCTCCTTTCTAATCCTTCTCTCCTCAAAAAAGCAGGCCCGAAA
>JAFDKD010000069.1 GCA_019307165.1 Deltaproteobacteria bacterium
AAACCAGCCCTGCTCCTATCTGCCCTTCCATGTCGCAGAACATAACCGTGATCTGTTTGCGTTCGCCCTCTATCTTATCTCGCTGGGGCAGGATTTTTTCGGTCAGGCCCTTGGGCAGGTAACGTTGAATCTTGTCTAATTTCTCATCGAAGGAAAGTTCCCTGGGGGCTGTATCTGAAGGTTGGGTCAGGTTTTGGCCACATTGAGCGCAGAACTTGAAACTAGCTGAGTTGCCGAAACCGCAGGACGGGCACGGTATCTCGAATTTGTTTCCACATTCAACGCAGAACTTGGCGCCTTCGGGGTTTTGAAACTGACACTTCGGGCACTTCATAGCGTATGCCCTCCAGATTCAAAGGTATGTCAATTTTCGAAAAGAAAGGGTGGGTTTCTAGCTCTTAATGCGATGGAGTATAATCGAGACGTGACCTGGTGTCAATTTAGACCGGAGTACCATATCTTGTATGTCGTTCTGGGACCCTTTGACCTGTGCCTGCGTGCCAGAACATTAACATATTGAAATTACATTATAATTACATGTATGGAATGGCAATCTCAGGTGTCTGATTCCTGCTGCCCAGAGCGGTGATCCTTTCCCAAAAGGTGAAAATATCATCCCTCCCAAAAACCAGTGATACGTCTGACATCATTTATTGATGAGTCACGGATCATATGTTTCGTTAAAATTCAAGGGTTTATTCTTACTCGAACTTCTCAAGCTCTGGTAATGTCGATTCCGCGATCTGATGCAGGTCATCGGACACGGCCATATCGTGTCTCAAACTGGTCAGGGTCTCTTTAAGCCTTTCTCTCCTCTCTGCCCTGTCTTTTTTAACCAGTGGGCCCCCTCCCACTTGCTCCCGATAGATTCGAACAAGAAGCCTTGTTATATCCTTCGGGCCATATCCTATATTCAACCAGAGCGTCATACCTTCAACAAAACTCATATAAAACCTCTCTCGAATATCTGCGATTCTGGGAGCCAGGTCACTTGACCTCAGCAGCGATTTATCTTCATCCATGTCATAGCCTAACTTTACTAAGAGATCGCGGTCAGCCAACAAGGATTTAGGAATGATATTGCTTCCCAGGAACTCATTCCCATGACCAGGCTTTACCCTTACAAGACAGAAACCCAGTTTCAGAGCCTCCTTTGCTTCGGCATCCTGCTCCCGGGGGTCTCTTCGAAATGTGTCTGTCCCAGAGATAAGATCCTTTAAGCGGTAGAGAGCAAATTTCAGACGGTGTTTGAAATAGCTCATGTTTCTTTCAAATATAGGTCCACTCATCAACCAGAGATCCCCTGAAAATATCATCTCGTCGCTAGGATGGAAATCATCGTCCATCTGTTCACAGATGTATGGATCGGGTCTGGGGGAGTAAAGGGCAATCAGCTGATCAGGACTGTGGGTCGGAATACTTTCAGGACATGTAAGAATATCCAGTCTGCCCGAATCCCCTATCTCAATGGGCTCTCTCATTCGAGGAAAATCAAGCCCTCCTATATTTACAGAACCGTACCCACTGGATGGATCGAGATATTCCATGTTACATTTCCGGAGTTCATTGGGATCAAATTCACCCAGCCATCGCCGTTCCATAGGGCTGATCTGACCTTCCACAAAACTCCTGAAATTGGCATGGGCTAGGACCTTCCCTCCGGATTTTCCGGCTAACAGTGAGGCTAATCCACAGTGATCAGGATGCCGGTGCGTAAGAATAATCCTTTCAATGTTATTCATATTGATACCGTTTTGGATAAATATTGGGATTATCTTGTCCTTGTGACTCGTATAGCCTGTATCGATGAAGGTGTGTTTTATCTCGCCCTCTTTTTCATAGCTGAATACATAGACATTGGCACCGTAGCGGAAGAAAAAATCCGTTATTTCGGTGTTGCCGTCACTCAATCTCTCTTTTACTACTCTATGGGGATACCTAGATGATCTCCATCTATTGAATTTTCTATCTTCATTCATTTCTTGTCCGCACCCATTGCAAAATCTGGCGTGCCGCGGCGAAGCTGCCCTTTAGCGAAGGCTGGTCCTATGGCCCAAGATCTTTATCCATTCAAACCCTACGCACTACTGTAAACACCGATCAACTTAAAAAAAGCCTTCCCAATCATAATACTGCAGGAATTAAGTGCCCCTGCCGTTTTTTTTCCGCATCTGATACGAAAAATTTCTTCTCTTGCAGGCTGATATTTCCTTCAGAACCCGGGCTTCCCCCTGTCATACCCGATCTGATTACCCGACCATTGTTTCCGGTACCGAAATTTCCGTTCGCGCCTGAATTACCTGAGGTTTTTTAAAGCCCCGCGGGCCTCATTTATCAGGCGATCGATTACCTTTTGAACGGTGGATATTTCGTTGCACCAGACCACGCCCTGGCCCGCCGCTTCGTACATGAGCGGTTCGACTTCGTGTTCCATGATGCCGGTCAAAAGGTCGCCGATGAGGACGTGTTGGTAGGGCATCTTTAGGGGTTCGGGCGCGCCTTCCGCCTCCCATTCGTCGCTCCAGGCCGTACGGATCAAACGGGCCGTCTTACCGCTGTGGCTTCGGCTGATGATCGTGTCCGCGCTGCCGGCCTTGAAAATCTTATTCAGCAATATATTGCTGAGGCGATGTTCTTCCGTGATCAGCCAGACCGTGCCAAGCCAGACGCCCTGGGCCCCCATTGCCAGAGAGGCAACCAGTTGACGACCGTCGGCGATACCGCCGGCCGCCAGTACCGGGATGTCGCCGGCGGCGTCTACGATCTGCGGCACCAGGGACATGGTGCCTATGGGGCCCGTGTGACCGCCGGCATCATAACCCTGGGCTACCAGCATATCGATCCCGGCCGCTTTGGCGTACTTGATGTGCTTCGGCGAACCGATCAGGGAGAGGGTGGTCATGCCGGCCGACTTGGCCCGCTCGATAATATCCCGCGACGTTCCGATGGCGCTGGCGAACATATTCGCGTCCGATTTGAGCACGGCTTCCACCTGGGCTTCGAAAAACTCGTTCGAGCGCACCACGGAAGAAAAGAACGACTTACCCGTCGGATCCGGCACCTGGTACTTTTCCTTGAGGTATTTAACGAAGGCCTTGTGTCCTTCGGGCAGTTGGGCTTCCGCCTCTGCCCAGTCATTCTTGTTCGACAGGCCCAGGGGGAGCAGGAGGTCGACCCCAAAGGGGCGATCGCCGACCATGGACCGAATATGGGCCAGGCGCTCAACAATCGCATCAGGCATGTCGCGTGTCGCGCCGTAAACCCCAAATCCCCCCGCATTGGTGATGGCCGCGGTCACCTCCATGCTGTGTGAAAAACCGAATATCGGATATTGAATGCCCAATTGATCGCAGATCTGCGTATGAAGGGTGCTTTTTTCATTTTCGCTGGATTCCATACCATGTCCTCCCCATTTTTTTCCATCTGCAAAACCTGGTCCTCCGGGCCGGGATTTGCAGATGGAAAAAATCGATCAGGTTCCGGTTCTGGTGTCGGTCAATCGCACAAGCTCCGGCTCCAGTTTGAAGAATTCACAATACCGGGCCACATCCGGATCGGCCCAGACCGCGTCCGGATCGTAGCCACAGGTGTCCAGGCGTTTCGGCGGCGCGGCGCGTTTGCCGCAGCGCTGGGCTTCAAGATATACCAGGATGCGCTTTTCGAGGTCCTCTGGGATCGGCATGTCCAGGTGTTCATAGATGGACCCCGTGGTAGAAACGGCGTTGTCCATCAAGTCCGAGTATCGGACGTTATGGACCCTGGCCGATTCCGCCCGGGCGAAATCGATCAGTGCGCCCAGTCCTCTTTTTTGGAGATTGAACGATTCCTGCCCGCGCGCCCCCTCCCTGTCCAACGGACCGCGGCCCTGACCGTCCCCACCAAAGGGCCGGCAAATCGCGTTCCCCGACGTACAGGTCGACACCAGGGCCCGGAACGGGTCGCGATGAATGACCACGAACTTCGCTTCCGGGAAGGCATTGGCAAATCGCTGCACATTCAAAGTGGTCATAACACATTTAAGCACAAGGTGGCCGCCGGTGGGGGGCGGGCATTTCCAGATCAGCAGTTGCAGGATTTTTCGAAAATCGAGGAAGGTCGGTCCAAGATCGTTATCGGCCAGCCATTGTGACCAGGTCGGCATGACGGGACGGATACCGCACCCGAGCAGCCCCGTGCAATCGATGAACCCCCAGGCATTTTCCTCCGGTTCGCCCGCGTTGACCCAATGCATTTTTTCGAGCAGGGACCCTCGCAGGGGTTCGATGGAGGATTGGAGCTTGTTGATGCGCGGGTCCTTGGCGTAGGTTTCGGGTTCGGGCGGCGGCAACGGTTCCATGAGTTCCCAACGCAAAAGCGGGCGGCCCAGGGGGTGGAGGGCCATCAGGTTGTGCAGAAGCGTGCTGCCTGTGCGTGGGGAACTCGTTATCATCACGACCGGCGGAATCTCGACCTCAAGTATTTCCGGATGGTCCCTCATGTAGGCTAGCACCTTGAGGCGCCGTTCGAGGTCTTTACGGATCAGCCGATGCAAAAAGTCGCGGGCGAAGCTGTTGAGCCGAGGGTCCTTCAGATCGTGGACCCACGCGGCCAGCGGCCTTTCGAAAAATGGATCGCCGAAGTCGTCGAGCCCCGTTCTCCGGGCGGCAGCCTGTTTTAGTGCTGCCGTTTCTTCGGTTGGGCCGGCATCGCCGTTCAAGGCCATCGGTCTCTCTCCGTGTAAAGGATAGTCCCGCCCAGGTTTGACGGATGTTTACTACGCCCGCAGCGGCCGTGTTTTTCGATATTTTGCGATAAAGAGAGGGAAGAAATTCTGGAAGGAGGTGATATTGCCGGCGGCGTGCAAAAAGGGCCCCGATGATTTGAGGGGATGTCTTATCCCGATTTTCACCAGCAGCGGTTTCCCTCCTGCGCACCCCGGTTTATATCTTACAGCCAGCGTTTGCGGCGCTTGTAGTGCTTCACGTCCTTGTAGCTCTTGCGCGCGCCGAATTCGCCCAGGCCGAGGTAGAATTCTTTGATGTCCGGGTTGTCTTGGATCTTTTCCGCGGGGCCGTCCATGACGATGCGGCCGTTTTCCATGACATAGGCAAAGCTGGCGATTTCCAGGGCCCGGGCCGCATTCTGCTCCACCAGCAGAAGCGAGGTCTGATTTTCTTTATTGATCCGTTCAATGGTGGCAAAGATCTCCCTGACCAGGAGGGGCGACAGGCCCAGGGAAGGCTCATCCAACATCATCAGTTTGGGTTCGGCCATCAAGCCTCGCCCAATGACCAGCATCTGCTGCTCGCCGCCGGAGAGCCATCCGGCCTCTTTCTTTTTCAGGGCTTTTAATTGGGGGAAGAGGCTAAAGACCCTCTCCATTTTTGCGGGGATCCGGCTTTTTTCTCCGATGTGCCCGGCCCGCAGGTTTTCCTCTACGGTCAAATGCTCCAACACCCGTCGGCCTTCAAAGACCTGAATGACACCGCGGCCGGCGATGTCGTGGGCCAGCCGGTTGTCAATGCGCCGGCCCTCAAATTCGATGGCCCCGTCCGTGATCCGGCCGTCTTCGGCGACAAGCAGTCCGGATATGGCCTTGAGCGTGGTGGATTTGCCCGCCCCATTGGCCCCGAGCAGGCAGATGATCTGGCCCTCTGCCACGGAAATCGAAACCCCTTTAAGGACCTGGATAACGTGCTGATAGAAGACTTCTATTTGCTGGACGAGCAGCATGTTGATCTATCTCCTCGAACTTCCGGGCCGTGACCGCCTGTCATTCGACCAAATGGGCGTCCGGGCCGGGCCGGAAAAAAGACCGGGCCCGGACGCCGAACCGGATTTATATATAACGACCTAGATCCTTGCGCATACATACACAGTGGTTTACAGAATTCAGTTTTTCAAAATAGCTCTATCGCCAGCGATCTTAACAAGCGATTCGCAATTTGTTGTGACGCTGTGTATAGTTTTACAGTAACCGTGAACGATCACGTTTTACGTTTACTTGGTCGGCAAAAAGTCCGGCGCTTCCTCCCACTCCGTCACGGGAAGGAGTTTGCCCTTCTGGGCCTGGTACATCCTCATGTCCACGGGAACGGGCCGCTTGGCCGTATAGGTGAGTTTCGTCAGACCTTTCCAAGGCAGGAAATCTTTGACCCGATTCATGGCCGCCTTGAGGTTCTGGGTGGTCAGCCCGTCCCAGCCGTATTTCTCCACCACCTCTGTGATGACCTTGCGCTCGACTGCCATGTTATTCCAGGCGAGCAGGTAAAAGGCGCTCATGTCTTTTTTCGTGCGATTGTTTTTCTTGAACTGTTTCAGGATGAATTTCATGGCCGGGTGGTCGGTTTCGTTCCAACTGAGAAGCGCTCGCTGAACATAGACCCCATCGAGTACTACCGGATCCAGATTGAGTGTTCCCAGATCGAGACCATTGGCTACATAGGGGACGTCCCAGCCCATCTCTTTCATCCCTTTTTTCACGGCCAGGACACCGCCCGCGGTGATGCAGCTGAACACGATGTCCGATTTCCACATTTTGAGCTTCATGAGCTGCGTGGTGACATCCACGTCCCTGATTCCGAAAAGCTGGGGCTTGCCGGCCAGGTCCACGCCGATTTCCTTGAGATAGTCGAAGAATTTCTCGGTGAGCATGCCGCGGCCGTAGGCCGTATCCCAGGTGATGATGCCCACGCGCGGGTTGCGCTTTTCTTTCCAGTTGTTTTTAAACCATTTGGCGGACACGCCAAACCACTCGTCGTACATGGGATAGTAGGCGTAACTGTTGGCCAGGGGATAGACGGCGACGATGTTTCCGGCGTGGATGCCGATCATGTCGTCTTCCACGTACCTGGGCCGCAATGCCTCGGCCACAGGGCTGAAGGCGGTATCGATGAAGACGGGCCGCGGCTTTCTGTTGATGAGTTCGTTATACTGGGCCAACGACACGGCCACCTTGCCCCCGTTGTCCCTGATGAGCGGTTCCACCGGGACGCCCTTTATGCCGCCCATTTCTTCGTTGATGTATTTACAGGCATCAATGTACCCGGTCCTGAACGACCCCACGACCGGGGCGTACGGCCCGCTGATGTCGGCCAGGACACCGATGTACAGCTTGTCCGGCTTTCCGGCCGCGCTCGCTTGGGGTATCAATAGACAACAGGCCGCCACGCATACAAAAAGGACCCAAATCAAACGTTTCATATCCCAACCTCCTTTTTAAAAAGGGTTTAATAAGAAAAGGGCCAGAGCCGGTAGAAGGCCTTGAACCTCTCCCAGATCCTGGCCAATCCCCTGGGTTCAAATATAAGAAACCCCATTACAACCAGACCGAAGACCACCGGTCCGAAACCAATCTCGATGGCCGCTGCATGGGCCGCGGGGAAAAACCCCCCCACGAAGGGGCCCAGGTACATCACTATAATGTTCATACTCCTGATCAGGATTGCCCCAAAGACGACGCCGGGCACGCTGCCCATGCCGCCCACGATGAGCATGCCCAGGTACCAGACAGACTCGTTCAGGTCAAAGTGTTCCACGCTGATGCCGCGCATCCACACGGCGTAAAGCGCGCCGGCCAGGCCGGCATAAACGGAACAGAGGAAAAAGGACATCAGTTTGTACCGGACAATAGCGATGCCCATGATCTCCGCGGCCAGGTCATTGTCCCTGATGGCGATAAAGGCGCGGCCGAAGCGGCTCCGCAGCAGGTTGCGGGAGAAGCAGGTCGCCAGAACGGCCACGGTTATGCACAGGTAGAACAGGCTGGTCTGGCTGGAGAATAGAAACCCGCCGATGGCGGGCGGCGGTACATTTAAGGTATCCGTCCCACCGGTCAGGTCCGGTCTCACGTTCACGATCAGCCAGGGGATGATAAACTGGGCTGCCAGGGTGGCCATGGCCAGGTAAAAGCCCTTGATCCGGAGTGAGGGGAGGCCCACGATGATGCCCATAAGGCCGGTCAGCAGCGCGGCCATGGGCGCGGCCAGCCAGAAACTCCAACCCCAGTGAACCACCAGCAGGGTCATGCAGAAGGCGCCCACGGCCATGAAACTGGCATGGCCCAGGGTGATCAATCCGGTCATGCCGGTCAGGATGTTGACCCCATGCAGCGCGACAATGGTGATGGCGATGTAGTTAATGGTGTTGAGCGCCACGGGGGAAACCACATGAGGTATTAGGTAGAGGAGGATCAGGCCGATCGCCAGCCAGGCCCACTGGGTCCCGGTCCGGATGATGGCCAGGTCTTTTTCATAGGTGTCGTCAATTACTCCGCAGGGGCGCCACATATCAGATCCTCTCGATGCGTTTCATTCCAAAGAGTCCTTCAGGCCTGATCATTAAGATCAAAAGCAGGATAATGTAGGGGGTGATTTCAGCGATCTTGGGGTCGATGTATCCACCGGCCATCTTTTCAAGCACGCCCACGATCAACCCGCCGATGATGGCCCCGGCCACCGAGTCCAGCCCGCCGAACATGATGGCCGGCAGGGCCTTGAAGGCCAGGGAAGAGGTGATGATCACCTGGAGTCCCAAGCGGTTGCCGATGATGATGCCGGAAAGGGTGCCCACCACTACCGCGAGCATCCAGGCTAAGGCAAAGATGGTGGTGATGTTGACCCCCAGGGCCATGGCCACGTCGTGGCTCTCGGCCGTGACGCGCATTTTCAGGCCGGTGTGGGTCTTGTAGAAAAAGAGTCCGATAAGCGAGAAGCTGACCAGGGCGATGGCAAAGGCGTAGAGGAACTCGTGGGAGATGAACAGGGGACCGATGAAAATGGTCTTGCCCGGGAACAGCCCGCTCGGAAAGCTGATGGTGTATCCGGTCCAGATCATGAGCATCAGGCCCCGCAGGATGGATTCGATGGCCAGGGTAGCCATGACCAGGCTCAAGACGGGTTGGGACAGAAGCGGCCGGAGCCCGACTCGTTCAATGATGACGCCGATGAGTCCGGCAATGACCAATGTGGCGGGCACGGCCAGCCAGAAAGGGAGGTGAAACTGGGTCAGGAGGGACACGCAGATCAAAGCGCCCAGGGTCATCAAGGTTCCGACGGCGAAGTTGAAGACCTGGGTGGCTTTGTAAATGATGACGATGCCCACGCCGATGAGCCCGTAGATGCCGCCCGTCATGATGCCGCTGATTTATTCTAATCAAAAAACCCGGGCCCATAGGACCAGGTTTTGCAGGCAGTTCCCCTACACGCCATTTACCATGACCGAACTCTTGAGTTCCCCCTTGGTTCCGTCCCGGTATGTGACCGAGGCCACGATGTCGATCTGATGCTGTTCGCTGAACAGGCCCTCGATCAATTGCTGATATTTTTCCTCCATGAAATCCCGCCGCACCTTGCGGGTCCGGGTCAGTTCCTCCTCGTCCGGGTCGAACTCCTTGTGCAGGTTGATGAACTTCTGTATGAGGGCATGATCCGGAAGCAGCTT
>JAFDKD010000591.1 GCA_019307165.1 Deltaproteobacteria bacterium
GGCAGGAACAAGTAATTTTCGGTTTTCGATTTTGGACTTAGGGTTTTATTCCGGAAAGGCTGTATGAAATAAAAAGGCGGACCCGTTCGGACCCGCCATTTTCGTGCGGAATGTTACCGGATGCTCATTTTTTCTTCGACCTAAACGAACAATCGGGTGCAACCCAACGGTGCTACATCTTTTAAAGAACCGACTCTGGCTTCGGTAATGTTCTTCAGTTTACCATGCCTGGTCAACACGGGCTTGGCGTATTCCTGCCTTGTCGATTCGGGGGTCTTCACCTGTCCTTTTTCCATGGCCGCGCCTCCTTTATATGATGGGCGAAATGGGGTCTGCCATCGATTCCATGACCCATATGCTTTTAATTTTACAATAATCCGCACATGAGGTCAACTAGTTAAAACTAAACCCACCACCATAGGTGGGTTTAGTTTTAACTATGGCGCAGGCTCTCTGATCACCCGAAAGGTTCCCTGCCCCGTGGCCACCAGTCGACCGTCCGCGTCATGGATGTCGGCCGTGGTGTAGACGATCCTGCCCCCCGAGTGCTTGACGCGGCTCCGGCAGGTAAGGTCCCCCCTGGCCGGCCGCGTGTACTGGATATCCAGGTTGATGGTGGCGCAGTTGTAGCCGGGATCGACGACGGTGAGGACCGTCCAGGCCATGGTGGTATCCATGAGGGTCGCCAGCACCCCGCCGTGGGGCTGACCCTGAAACGGCCAGCAGAGTTCGGGATTCGGGCGGAGACGCGACATCGCCTCCCCGCCTTCGGCCATGGTCACCTCGATGCCGACGGTGCGATATACGGTGTTGTCGTTCAGGCGTTTCATATCCGCTTCGGAAAATCTCATGCGATACTCCTATGGACCAGGGCCTTGACGCTTTCGACAATCAATTCCAGGGGCGTTCCCGGGCCATAGTTTCCCGAAGTCCCCATCTCGTCCAGCTCCCGGGCATCGTCCTCGGAAATGAGTCCGCCCGTCATGATATGGATATCGGACGCCTGCCGCTTTTTCAATTCCTCTATCACGGATTCCGCAATAATGGGCATGCTCCCTGTGTGATCGCTCAATGCGATCACGTCAACGTCTTCATCGATCGCCGCCGTGACCACCCCCTCGGGACTCTGATACCGGCCCGTGTAAATGGCCTCCATTCCGGCGTCCCTGAGTGTATAGAGAAGTGTGAGGGCCCCTCTTTCGTGGATGTCACACCCGATCTTGGCCACCAGAATCCTGATTTTCTTATCCGTGCGCATTTCTATTCCTCACCCGCAATGGATTGTTCGATCAATGGCGGTGTGTCGATCTGCTCAAAGGGGTCATAGGGGATCCCGTATCCGAGCCTGATCAATCCCGTCACCTCTCCCAGGGTAGCGCCGAGCTTGGCGGCCTCTATGATGGGGCGTGTTAGATTTCCGCCCTCCCGGGCCGCGGTGTGGATGTCCCTCAGCCGGCTGCGGAGCGCGGTCTTGTCGCGCCCCTCCTTGAATTCCATGACTTCACGCACCCGCTGCTCGCGAAGCGCCACGGTAGGCGTCTTGTACGCCACGTTCCGGATGGCGCTATTGATGGGCCCCTCCTCGCCCTCCTGCTGAAACGCGTTGACGCCGACAATCAATCGCTCCCCTTCCGCTTTTTCCCGCTGGACTTTGAGCCGATTGGCCTCCATGACGTCGTTCAACCATCCCGATTCGAGACATTCGAAAATGCCTCCCTTGTCTTCAATTTCAGCGAGGTAGCCCTCCACCCCCTTGACCATCCTGTTGGTCAGCGATTCCATAAAATAGGACCCCCCGAGGGGATCGGCGACCAGGGGAACATTGGCCTCATGCGTGATAATGTGCTGGGCGTCCAGGTTGAACACCCTGGCTTCGTATGAGGGCAGGCCGATGGCCTCGTCCATGCTCGATGCATCCAGGGAGTTCACGCCGCCCAGGATGCAACTGAGGATCTGCAGGGTCACCCGGGCGGCATTATTGAGAGGTTTCTGGCTTTGGAGGGACAATCCCGACGTGCGAATGCCAATCTTCAATTGCATGGCTTTTTTCGATTTGGCCCCCAATTTTTCCTTGGCGATTTTGGCCCACATCATCCTCGCCGCCCGAAACTTCGCGATGGTCTCGAAAAAATCGGACTCCGCGTCCAGGGAAAAAACCATGGCCCCGTAGTCATCCAGGGAAATCCCCCGATCCCGCATGCCCAGACAGATGGCCGTGGCCACCGCAAGGCATCCCCCCAGTTCCCGGACCGCGTCCATGCCGCCCTGGCAGGGGTCCACGCCGTTGGGGGCGAAAGGCCGCCATTTGGGCGTGTGGCCCACGGAATATTCGATATGATCCAGGCATACGCGCCGGGCAATGTCGGTCGGGAAATCGGGCGATGCGTAAACCAGCTTGGCGCGAACGGGGTCGTTGATGCTGTTGCCCCGGAGCCGGGTGACGTCCAGGCCCCGATTTTCCATCAGCGCCACCAGAAGTGCGTAAAAATAGATGAAGTTGGATATGCTGGAATGGGCCAATTCGCACACCACACTCTCCATGGGAAGGCCCTGCAGCATCCTCTCGTATACGTTTATGGCATAGGTGGCGACCCCGCCGCACATCATGCTGTTCCAGGCAAAGGGATGGTCCGGGTCGATTCCGGACTGGGTCGGCAAATCGGCCAGCAGACGGAGATCGGTCATGCCGTCGGCAATATAGCGTTTAAACGCCTCGTTCGTCTCTTCCGGTGTGCTGTAGCTGACAATAAAGGACTTGAGCCAGAGCCGGTCCCTGTACATGTCCGGATACAGCCCCCGGGTAAAGGGATATTCCCCCGGGTTTCCCAGGTCCCCCTCGTATGATACGTCCCCGCAATCATCCGGCCCGTAAAAGGACTTCAACTCAATGTGGCTCTGTGTGGCCGTCCTCACCATATGGCCGAACTTGCGGTCCATGGATACGGTTTTATCATGCATGTTGTTCTCCTCCCGGCACGGTGGAAATACCCCCATTAAAAAAGTTGATTTTTCAACCAAATATGTCTATATTAGCAACTTAATTTTTTAAATATTTACTGAATATTTATCATCAATACTCATTTCAATATCCAATATTATTATTTTTTACATTCGAAAGTCAATCCATTGTTTTATCCATAGGACACTTTGGTTTATTTTGACTTAACCATTATATATCAATTGATTTTATCAGAATATAATCATATTTCATTACGACAGGGTACCACGTCGATGAATCCAAAAAATTCCGGTTTGTCAAGTCCATGGAAAATGATTTCCACCATCCCCTCTTCATGCTTCAACTCGGCAGGTTTCTAAACGGAATGCTGCTGCCTGAAGATCCGGTGCATTTTGCAATCATGTGCCGTCTGGTTTCGGCCCTGTCGGGTGTCTTAATCGTAGCCTTGCTTTTTTTTCTGTCCAAGGAAGACCAGGGCGAATGGCCCGCTCTGATAGCCTCATTCGGGCTCGCCGTTTCCCCGATAATGGTCGTGCACGCGCACTATTTTAAGGAAGATGTGCTGTTTACCTGCTGCGCCATGATCACATTGCTGGCCCTGTGGCACTTTCTGCGGAATCAGAAACCGTTGACCGCCCTCGGGCTGGGTTTTGCCTTGGGGCTGGCCTTGTCCACCCAATACAAGGGGCTTCTCCTGGTGCTTCTGGTACTTATCGCGCCGATATTTACAAGAGGTTTTCAGATAGG
>JAFDKD010000070.1 GCA_019307165.1 Deltaproteobacteria bacterium
ACCGACGAACTGCTCATGAGCATGTGCGGTTTCAATGCCCATCAAGTAAAAAACGGCAGTTGCGACCGAGGAACAAAACTTCGCAAAACACCCATACCTGAAATCAGAGGCTCTTTGTGTGTGGACACGGTGGCCAACCATATTGTCACCATTACGCCCAGACGGATTGAAAATTTCTTTAACCGCTGCATTCAGCAATTAGCAAGGCAGGGGGTTTTCCCAAAAAAGATCAATGCCGCATGTGATTGTACTTTGTATGAAACCACCAGTAAATTCAAGGGGTGTGGTTCAGTCACCCGTAAAGTCAAAGTGAAGGCCCGGGGTTATCGGAAAAGCGGCGAACTCAAAGAAGTCCCCGTCACCCTTTATGGGTGGAAGGTCTGGGCCATCTATGAAATCAAGACGGGCATACCCTTGGCTATCAAAATCGATACGATCGAAAAACCGGATAACCTGCATGTCCTTGCGGTATTGGAACAAGCCAAAGAAAATGTAAAGATATCCAGTCCCGCCTCTGGCGGGATTGATTCTCTGGTGATTGATCGCGGGTTCCTTGACGGCAAAGTCCTCTATGAAATTGACCAACAAGGGATCGAGTTTGTCATTCCTTTAAAGAGAAATATGGAAGCAGCTAAAGATGCCCGTCAGTTAGCTTTAGATTCTGAAAATTTTCCTCCTGTTACCCGTGAAGCTGAAGTTGTTCATGGCTATGGCAAAAAGAAATATACTGAAAAAGTCCTCACCACCCTGATGGGTGTGCCTGATCTTTTGACGTGTGACTGGTTTAATCCGGAGGGTTCCCAGGCCAATACCGCTAAGAAAAATTATGTGCCTATCCCTTTAAATGCAGTGGTTGTCAAAACATGGGACACCAAAACCCCCCCGCTTGAAAAACAGGTCGTGTTCATAACAAATATAGACGTAAAAGATCCCTTCGTAACCTTTGATCGCTATGATGACCGCAGCCTCATGGAAAATAAACTCTTTCGAGAGGTTAAACAAAACTGGCACTTTGAGCACCCTCCTAAGAAAACCAAAGAGGGCGTCAATGTTCAGATATACATGACCATGGGCCTGAAAGCCCTTACCACTGCCTTCCTGAAATGGCAGGAAGAACAGCTACAATTGGAAGCCCTGGGTAAACAGAGCACGTGGCAAATGTACCGGCGAAAGCTGAAGGTCCTTAACCGAAACAAGCTGATTGTCTTTGTGGGCCGGCATTTCGGGATTTTTCCATCCCATGAAGTCTTCATGTTGGCCAATGTGCCTGTTCACGCCAATGTGCCTGTTCACAACATTGCAAAAGAACTCAATATCACCCGAGAACAGGTCTATGCCAAATACACGAAACAGCCGTTAACTGAAAACTCCTGATCCGGGCTCTCGGGATTTCCTGCGGCAACACCGTTTCTCGTTTAATCCTTATATCGGAATTCCAGTCTCTAAAAATTTTTTGCTTGACAAAGTTTTTTCTTTCTTTTAAAAATCATATGAAATAAGTATTACAACTAGATCAACGCAAATATTCAGGACTCTCCTCCGCCGGAGGCCTTGCCGGGGATTTGCCATTTGGGAAGGCCCTCCTGAACCCGCCGTGGGATACTTTTTTTTCTTAAAGCGCAGGGAGGTTCCAATGAGTCTTAACGCCAGCGAATTCAGAGATATTGATCCCGGGGAAAGAATTTTGATGGGACCGGGTCCCAGCGATGTGCCGAGACGGGTCCTTCAGGCCATGTCCGCACCCTGCATCGGTCATCTCGATCCCGCGTTCCTCGCCATTATGGATGAGACGCAACAACTGCTCAGGTTTGTGTTTCAAACGGAAAACGCCATGACCATCCCCGTTTCGGGCACGGGCAGCGCCGGCATGGAGACCTGTTTCGTCAACCTGGTGGAGCCCGGCGACGAGGTGTTGGTATGCGTTCACGGCGTATTCGGCACCCGCATGTGCGATATCGTGACCCGGCTGGGCGGCGAGCTTATTCGCGTGGATGGCGAGTGGGGCCGTGCCGTCGATCCGCAACAAGTCCGGGACGCGGTCAAAGGCAGGCGTCCCAAGGTCCTGGCTGTGGTGCATGCCGAAACCTCCACGGGGGTATGCCAGCCCCTGGACGATCTCGCGGCCATTTCCAAAGAGACCGGGGCCTTGTTTCTGGTGGATACGGTCACCTCACTCGGCGGCATGAATGTCGCCTTGGACAAAATGGGGATTGACGCTGTGTACAGCGGCACGCAGAAATGCCTTTCATGCCCGCCGGGTCTTTCTCCCATCTCCTTCAGCGAGGCGGCGCAGAAGGCCTTGGATGACCGCAAGGGGCCGGTGGTAAGCTGGTATCTGGATATGAGCATGGTGAAGGACTACTGGGGCGGCGATCGCAAATACCACCACACGGCCCCCATTAACATGATTTATGCCCTTCGGGAGGCCCTGCGCATCGTCGCGGAGGAAGGCCTGGAAACCCGATTCACAAGGCACCGGTCCAATCATCTGGCCCTGGTGGCGGGGGTGGAGGCCATGGGCCTGGCCATGCTGGTGCCTGAAAACGAACGGTTGCCCATGCTGAACACGGTCCGGATTCCCGAAGGCGCCGCCGACCTGAAAGTCCGCCAGACCCTGCTGAAGGAATTCGGCCTGGAGGTGGGCGGCGGCCTGGGCGCCCTGGCCGGAAAGGTATGGCGGGTCGGCCTGATGGGGCACGCCTCTACCAGGCGGAATGTTTTTGTCTTTCTGTCGGCCCTGGAAACCATCCTCAAAACCCAGGGAGTAAAGGTAAACGCGGGCGCGCTGGAAGCGGCGGCGGCCGCCTATGACGCGGCCTGATACAGAGGTAGTTTCCATCCGCTTTAGGCACTCTAGTGTCGCGTCAACAGAGAAATGACGCATCTCGATCTTGTCATTCCCCGCCAAAATTCGTGCGCTTCGTGGTGAGAAATTGGCTTAAGATTGCACCACGAAGATCACGAATTCCATAAATGTTCAATATTCAATATGCAATGCCCTTATCTTGGCGACCTTTGCGTTCTTTGCGAGAGAAAATCAACCTTCGCGCAACTCGTAACGCGCAACACGTAACCCTGAACCCCTGAACCTTGAACCCTACGAAGTTTCATATGAACCATAACGAAAAAAATATCCTGATTGTTTCCTGCTTCGGTCATTTCATGAGCCATTTCAACATGCTCATGTTCCCGGCGCTCGTGATGCCGCTGACCGCGAAATTCGGCATGGACCTGACCGCGGTGCTGGCGCTCTCATTCTGGATGTACCTGCTTTTCGGTTTGTCCGCGCTGCCCTGGGGGCTGTTGACTGATGCGGTCGGCGCCAAACCCATGATGCTCGGTTTTTTTATTGGCGCCGGTCTGTGCGGATTGGCGGCCGTTTTTTACATGGATGACCCGACCCTTTTTGCCGTGAGCCTGGCGGGGGTGGGCATGTTTTCGGGTATCTATCACCCGGCGGGCCTAGGCCTGATTTCCCGGGGCGTTTCGCGCATGAGCATGGGCATGGGCTACAACGGGATGGCGGGAAACGCGGGCCTGGCCGCGGCGCCGGTGCTCACCGGCGTGGCCAATTATCTGTTCGGGGCCAAAGCCGCATATGTGTGCCTGGGAGGACTCAATTTTGCAGGTGCGGCGCTCATTCTGTTTCTGCGCTGGGATGAGCCCCCGCCGGGGGCGGTGAGGACGGAATCCCATGGGAGACGGTCCCTGATTTCGGGGTTTGTCGTCCTGCTCGTCTGCATGATGCTGGGCGGCGTGGCCTACCGGGGGGCGAGCGTTATCCTGCCCTCATATTTCGAATTAAGAAACCAGACGCTGTTCGATTTTTTCAGCCGGGTTGACTGGTTGCCTGCATCCCGTAACGTCGCCGCCACCATGCTCGCGTCCCTGGTGTTCCTGGTGGGGATTTTCGGGCAGTACCTGGGCGGACGCGCGGCGGAGCGTTACGAGCCTCGCAAAATGTATTTCCTGTTCCACGCCCTGGCCCTTCCCATGGCCTTGGCCGTGGCATTCACCACCGACATCCCCCTGTTTTTCTTCGCCATGGCCTATATGTTTTTCATGCTGGGCATGCAGCCCATCGAGAACACCCTGGTGGCCTATCTGACGCCCGATAAATTGAGACACAGCGGTTTCGGGCTCAAATTCATCGTCACCTTCGGCGTGGGGTCCTTATCGGTGCACCTGGTGGGGTGGATCAAGGAGGCGTGGTCCCTGCCGGCGGTATTCGTCGCTCTGTCCGTGGTGTCCGTCGGCATCTTGCTTTCCATCCTGCTTCTCATGGCCGTTACCCGGAAAATGCAATTGCGGAATTAAAAAGAGAATATCGAATATCGAACAAGGAATTTCGAATGACGAAGTAAGGAGGGTTCTGCGTACCTTATTCGATGTTCGATATCCTTTTCATCCGGTTAATCCTGTTGATCCTGTCCAAGTCTGGTCCTCTGCCTTCTGGTCTCTCGTCTCTGCTCTCTGACTTCCGTCCTCTGTCCTCCGAATTCCTCAGTCGGGCGCGACCGCGGGATAGCCGCTTTCCACCGTCATGTGAAATTTTCTTTCAATCTCTTTGACATCCCGCATCCTTCGGGGGTCCAGAAACGTGCGATAGATTTTTTCAGTCGGGTCGAAGGACCTGTTCAGTAATTTCTGTTCCAGCAGGGAAAGGGCCTCAATGGATTTATCGCAGACCGGATATCCCCTGTCATCGAGACGGATATCCGTATCATGGGAAACTTCGGATATGTTATTAATGTCAACCAGCCGCACGCGGCCTTCGGACGTAAGCAGCAAGTTCCCCACGCCCGCCAGGTCGGGCACGTGTCCGGCCTCCCGAATCATCGCTTTTATTCTTTCAATAAATTCGCCGCCGTACGCCTTGACTGTTTTCAACCACATTTCGGGACCGTTTTTGCCTGGGTGCGCCGCCGTCGGCTTCATGCGTTTGAAAAGGTCGGTCAGGTGCCTATGGGTCATGTGGCCCCAGGGATCCAGAATTTCCCCTTCCACGTATTCCTGTAAACCGCAAAGCAGCAGGTCCCGGGCGCCATACGTTTCATAATCCACGAGAAACTCGTTGGAACGGGCCATCAGATCGGGGCTGAGGTAGGATTCAACGATTTTCACGGTATGAAGTTCCTGCTTCGCCGCCTTCAGGTCGGCAAATCGCGTCCTGAAGATCCGCAGCATCCTCAACGGCCTTGCCCTGGGAAACCATGTGAGCGAGTCGGACTCAACCCCCTCTGTTTCTTTGGTTAGATCCTCGGGCCTCAAGACCTCCAGAATATGGGAGCGAAGCCCGGCCCGGTAGTGACGCCTGAAAACGAACGGGACGGGCCGGCGAATAAAGTTGAGCGCCAGAATGTCCTCGTGGGTCAACCATTCCCTGTCGCGGATATCTTTTTGCATCTCGGCAAATAACCCCGGAATGATGGAATAGTGGAGCAATGGAATAATGGAATAATGGAATGCTGGAATATTGGGTATTTATTTCGCACCGTTTAAAAATAGCACAATCCCAGAAGGATTGAAAATGAGATGTGGGGCAGCTTCCCCCTTTCAAAGGAGGTTCAAACCTGAAGCCCGTTGATCCGAAACCGGAGGCCGATGTTTCTTGCCCATCATTCCACTATTCCATTATTCCATTATTCCGCCTCTCAACCTCCCCACCTCTCCATCATACCATTTGCCAAACGGGCTGATATCGTGTACTCGACAGACACGCGTAAAGGGGTTGCGGCAACGGTATGCCTCCACAAATGGATCGATCGGAAATGGCGCGGAACCAGGGTAAATCAATTCCGAGGCTCGTCTTCACCAGTCGGATGCTGGTGGCGCTGCTCATGGGATTTTCATGCGGTCTGCCGCTCTTGCTGACCATCAGCGTGCTTCAGGCGTGGATGAAGGAAGAGGGCGTCGATCTGACGGTGATCGGGCTTATGGCCCTGGTGGGCCTGCCCTATACAATCAAGTTCCTCTGGGCGCCGCTGCTGGATCGTTTTACACTGCCGCTTCTGGGCCGCAGGAGGGGGTGGATGTTGACGGCCCAGTTGTTCCTGATGCTCGCCATCGTCGGGCTGGGCCTCACCGATCCGGCGAATCATCCCTGGATGGTGGCCTTCGCCGCCTTTATGGTGACCTTTTTCAGTGCGTCCCAGGACATCGTCGTGGATGCCTATCGGCGCGAGGATCTGTCCGACGAGGAACTCGGCCTGGGATCGTCACTCTACATCAACGGATACCGGGTGGGAATGCTGCTGGCCTCCGGGGGCGGTCTGATCCTGGCGGATCATGTGCCGTTTTCCATTGTCTATATGGTCATGGCCGGCTGTCTGATCCCCGGTGTGGTGACGACGTTGATAGCCCCGGAACCGGCCAGTCCCGCGGGGGCGCCCAAGACCATGCGGGAGGCGGTGCTGGATCCCCTGACGGAATACTTCAGCCGCCGTGATGCCCTGTGGATACTGGCTTTCGTTCTTTTTTACAAGATCGGGGACACCATGGCCGCTGCCATGACCATCCCCTTTTACCTGGACATCGGTTTTTCCAAAACAGAGATCGGCGCGGTCGTCAAGCTGTTCGGGTTCTGGGCCACCATTGCCGGCAGCCTTATCGGCGGGGTGATGATGTTTCGCCTCGGCATCCACCGTGCCTTGTGGGTTTTCGGCGTGCTTCAGGCCGCGTCCACCGCCTGTTTCGCCGTTCTCGCAAGGATAGGGCACAGCGTGCCGGCGTTATCGGGCGTCATCGGTTTCGAGAACTTGAGCGGCGGCATGGGGACTGCGGCCTATGCCGCGTTTATGGCCAGCATCACCAATAGAAAATTCACTGCAACACAATACGCGCTGCTCACCAGCCTGATGGGCGTCCCCCGGGTGATGGCGTCCGCCCCTACCGGCTTCCTGGCCAAGATCATGGGGTGGGAAGGGTTCTTTATCGCCTGCACGCTCATCGCCATCCCCGGCATGCTTCTCCTTCTGAAATTCGCCCCGTGGCATGCCCGAAAAAATTGAAGAATGAGAATCGAAGATTGAAAACTTCTCTCTTCTGCTCTCCCTCCTCTAATTTATTATTCCTCTCGCCAAGATAAAAGATCCCACCAATCTTCTATCACTCTGGTTCAAAGGTGACGCGGGAACGGGGGAACAAAGGGACGATGGTTCAGGTGGCAAAGGAGGGTTGATTTACTTATCATTCCGGTTCTGTTATGGTTTGCCCGCTTTTTTTAGATGATAAAGAAAAATTCCGATCTCGCCGGTAGATGTGACGCTTTTCGCCTGAGAAAAACCGGGCTACCCCCTGATGCGGGAGTCAATCCACGTGGTTCAGCTTAGACACGTCATCTTCTTTTTAATGATCGGCGGCACGTTCATCGGTGCGGTTCAACAGGCGGGCGCGGATGGCGAGGGTGGATCGTTGGAGCAGAAAGTCGCCCTGCTTGAGCAGAAAGTAAGCGAACTCAACGACGTCTTCGCCCTCATGATGGAAAATCTGGCCAACTGCGCCGAGGAAAATGAAGCGCTCAGCACCCGGGCGGGTGACCGGGAGCGCGATGAGGGCGTTATCACAGGGGAAAAACTTCGACTGATCGAAAAGATCCAATCCGCCCTGGATACGGAAACGTATCTCGGTTTCCTGAATGTCCTGAATGAAAGGCAACTGAACACCCTGTTGGGGCTCGTTGAGGAAAAGACGAATAGACCGCCGCCCGGGAACGAAAACACCAAGAGCCGATTGCATACTGAAGGAGCAGATAACCAGTGAAAATCAGACGGAACGACCTTTGCCCTTGCGGAAGCGGACTGAAGTACAAGAAATGCTGTCTCGGGAAGAACGGCAAGGCCAATGAGGATTTGGAAGCCCGTTATTTAAAGGCGCACGGCATCCGCCTGAAAAAGCAGAAGGACATCGAGGGAATTCGCAGAGCAGGGAAAATCATACTGGAGATTTTCGATCGGATGGATTCCTTACTCAAACCCGGATTGAAAACCGAAGCCATCAACACCCTGGTGCACGAGATGACCATCGCCCGAGGGGCCACCCCGGCCCCCCTCAATTACAGGGGCTTCCCAAAAAGCGTATGCGTGTCCATCAATGAGGTCATTTGCCACGGGATACCGGGAGAGCGGGTACTGAAGGACGGCGATATCGTCAATGTGGACCTAACGCCCATACTCGACGGCTATTACGCCGATGCGAGCCGGACCTATTTTGCGGGGAGCCCTGGAAAGGACGCCGAGAAAATCGTCTCCGTAGCAAGGGAGAGCCTGAAAAGGGGCATGGCCGCCGCCTGTCCCGGAAACACGGTCGGCGATATGGGCTGGGCAATCCAGCAATACGCCGAAGGGGAGGGGTGCTCGGTGGTCAGGGAGTTTGTGGGACACGGCGTGGGGTTTGACTTCCACGAACCGCCCCAGGTCCCGCACCACGGCCGAAAGGGTCAGGGCGTCACGCTGATTCCGGGCATGGTCTTCACCATCGAGCCCATGATCAATCTCGGGAAAAAGGAGTTGCGCATTCTGGACGACAACTGGACCGCCGTCACCCTGGACGGCTCTCTATCGGCCCAGTTCGAACAGACCATCCTGATCACCGAAGGGGGGCATGAGAGCCTGACCCCGTTTGACCTTTAAATAAAAAGCTCGCCTAACCGATAGACCGCGCCCTGCGTCTTGTTGGGATGATGTTATTTGACAGCAGTATCAAGTTTTTTTCTGTCATTCCCCGCCGTTTTTTGGCGGGGAATGACGGGTTGCTGTCGCATACGAATATGTGGGGGGTAGGGTGGTTATTGTATTGTTGATTAAACGCCGTTTCAAACGCCTCGTGGGGTATGCCAACCATTTTTAATCAACAATGCAACAACGTCCCCTGATCCCGCTAATCCCGTACTGGCGATGGAAAAATCAATGCTCTCCGCTATAAAAGAAGAAGCCCGATCCCTGGGGTTTATCGCCGCCGGCGCCGTCCCTGCCGGGGTGCCGGCATTTTTCGAAGCATACTGCCGCTGGATTTCTGCGGGAAAGCACGGGGACATGGCCTGGCTGGCCAAGCACCGGGACCTGAGGCGGGACCCCCGAACGCTGCTTGAGGGATGCAGGACGGTGATCACGCTGGCCTATCCCTACTCATATCGCAAGCCCTCCACGCCCGACGGATTCACGGTCTCCCGCTACGCCGAGCCCCGGCAGGCGGATTATCACCATCGGCTCAAGGAATTAACCCATCGGCTGGCCCAAAGCGTCCGTGATCGGTTCCCGGGCAGCAAGGCCCGGGTATGCGTGGATACGGCCCCCCTGCTCGAGCGGAGTTTTGCCGGATCCGCCGGCATCGGCTTTATCGGAAAAAACAACATGCTTATTGTCCCGGGCCGGGGGTCCTATGTCTTTCTTTCCGAGATATTGACCACGGCCCCCATCCCCCTGCCCGAGCCGGCCTTGGCGGCCGATGAATGCGGATCATGCACAAGGTGTATCGATGCTTGCCCCACCGGGGCCCTTCAAGCCCCATATCGGATGGATGCATCCAGGTGCCTTTCCTATCTCACCATTGAATCCAAAAGGGGCCCGGGACCGGAGGCGGGCCGCCGCATGGGGAATTGCTTTCTCGGGTGCGATGTGTGCCAGGAAGTTTGTCCACAGAATAAGGGGGCGCGGGAGAAGGACGGCTGCCTTCCTTCGGTTGCGACCATATTGAAGATGGAGAAGAATGAGTTTGACGCCCTTTATGGAAAGACGGCCCTGGCCCGCGCCGGGTTGAAAAAAATTAAGGAGAATATACGGGCGATACGAAAGAAAACTGCGAATATCGAATATTGAATATCGAACAAGGAATGTCGAAGGAACGGTTGGACAGAGGCCATTTCGAAGCCGCCCATATTCACTTCGACATTCATCATTTCTTGTTCGTTATTCGACATTCGCAGTTTTCACGGCTTTCATTCCTAACTCAAACGCCTCCTGTAGCTTATCGGGGTGATTTTCCACATCGGAGCGCTTTTCCAGGTCGCGGTAAAAAAGCCCGCCTTCATAGGTCATGTCCAGGGCATCATAGAAATATTTGGCCTCCAGCTTGACACAGTCAAACAGGCTTTTGCCCTTGGTGGCGCCTACGGCGATAAGATATCCCTTGCCGCTATCGTATTGCTTCCTCTCATCCGGCCCTTTTTCCAGAAACCGCTTGCACCACATGGCCTGACTCCTGTCGATAGGGGCCTTGACCTGGGCGGTCACCGCGTAAAAAAAGATGGGCGATGCCAGAATGATGACGTCCGCGGCTTCGAAGTGCGGATAGACCGTTTGCATGTCATCCTTGACCACGCACTTGCCGGTCTTTTCGCAGCCCCCGCACTCCAGGCATCCGGACATCTTGAGATCGCGGGCATAGACCCTTCGGACCTCGGCCGCCTTCGATTCCGCCCCCTCCAATCTCGCCAGGTTCATGGCCGTGTCAAGTCCATCGGCAAAATAAGACAGCAGCGATCTGAAGGATTCGGTCGAAAAGGTGTGAAAGTGGATCTCTTCGGCCCGGTCAAGGAGAAAATCGATTCGCCTCTCCATGTCTTCCGGTGACGGCGCCACGTATTTCTCTTTTCGGTCAGCGTAAATATTCGGTTCGGATATCCGGAGCCACTCGCCGTAGTGCGGACGGTTTCTCTCGGACAAGATTTTCGCATTTCCGGCGGCCCCGGCGTTGTAATCCTCCACAAAGTGATCAAGGGTCGTCAGGGGCCGGCCTTTGTCAAAGCATTTATCCGCGGCGGGCACGGAAACAAAGAGGACGCCCTTGGGTTTGAGGACGCGGGCCCAGTTTTTCAGCACGGCCAGCGGGTTTGACGCATGTTCCAATACATGGTTGGCGATCAAAAAATCCTGCGACGCATCGGATATCGAGTTCAATACAAAGCCATCGTCAATGTGGGGGTCCACTACTTCTGCCGCGTCCAGATGCGGGAACTTTCGGATGCTCTCTTCCCGATCGACCCGATCTACATAGCATACAGAGACACCGGCCCGGACAGGCAGCGGGCTGTGGAGCGCGCCGATTTCCAGGCCGTTGCCTCGAATGTATTTAAAGGACAATTCTTCCCTGGTCGTCTTCGGGTCGCGATAAAGCCCTAATTTGGCGGCCACATGCTTTGACAGTTTTTTAAAATGACCCATGTCTTGCCCATTAAGCGGTTGTCCGCCGGGGGTTTATTCCATTTGCAAAGGCTCTTCCGGGTTTTCAGTGGGCGAATATTGCGCTAACAACCGCTCGTGCTCAGCGAAGCGGTGCTCGTAATTGTTGGTTTGTAGGACGGCATTTTATATGCCGCTGCAAGTCAGCGGTTCTTTGCCGGTCTCATAGGCGGGATATAAAATCCCGCCCTACACCGAAGGTGTTATAAAATCCCATTACCCCTTTCAGAAGCCGGCCGTTTACCTCTCCAATACCTCAACCACCGAAATACGGCTGAAACGCCACTCCCCATTCAGCTTTTTCAACGCGCTTTCCAGTTCCCGTATCTCATTCACCGGTTCGTTGTTTGTCAGTAGCCCCGTTAATCTGCCGGTCAGCTTAACCTCCGCGACGACGTCATTAATGAATTCCACGTTAATGTCATAGAACATCAACGATAGTTTCTTTTCTTGAACCGGGTCCGGGCGCGGACGGCGATGCCGACCATTTCTTCGGGCGTATAATTCCCCGACAGATAATCCTTGTGCGCTTCCAGCGCGCAGGTTTTGTCAAAGAGCGCGCGAAGGCCCCTCAGCCGCTGGGCCGCTTGGACGATGTTTTCAGAAGAATCCTTGGATATCCATTCGGACAGCGCGTCGAATCGGTCCAGGACCCGGCGTTCCTCGCCTCGAATGATGTGTCGCACAAGCAGCGTTCCGCCGATAACCACGGCCAGGACAATGATGATGATTTTGCCTCTTACCACAGCGGTCCCCCCCGTATGCGCTGCAGGTCTGCCTGTCCGAAACTGTGATTTTCCATGGGCATATCCCGGTTGTCCCCGACCACATAAACATGTCCGGGTTTGACCATGCGCGGCGACAGGTCCCATTTACAGGGATATCGAACGTAGGGCTCTTCTATGGGTACGCCGTTGATAAAAAGTTTGCCGGCCCGAAATTCCACTTGCTCGTTTTCCAGGCCCACCACCCGTTTCAGCAGCATGACGCGATTCCCGGCAAACCGCACCAGTACAGTATTATGCCTTTCTGGGGGTGAAAACAAGAACCGGGGGGTCCAACAGAAATTAAGGCCCGATCCGCCGTAGGTCGG
>JAFDKD010000592.1 GCA_019307165.1 Deltaproteobacteria bacterium
ACCAAATTATGGCACAGTTTTTGCTTAAAAATTTACTATTCGAATTCATTTTAACATATTAGGGATGCGGGTGGATATGTTTATCACCAAATGGTGGCACAATTTTTTCTAAAATTTGTACCGTTTGAGGTTGTCTTACCATAATAGGGATGCGGAGCCATGAAACGGCCATCGGCGCTTACCCGGAGGTGGAGGCGGATGTTTAGAAAACGCGAATCGGGAATAGGCTTGATCGAATTCGTCATGGTTCTGGCGCTCATAGGGCTGGCGAGCTTGATAGCAGTGCCCGCATTTAGAGGGTGGATGCCCGATCTTCGGTTGAAGAAGGCGTCCAGGGACCTGTTTTCCAATTTTCAACGGGCAAAATTTGAAGCCGCGAAGTCCAATGGCAACTGCACCGTCACCTTCGGCCAGACCATTGGCGGAGAGACATACGGTTATGTGGTCTTCCAGGATGCGGACAATGATCTGGAATACGATGCGGGGGAGCGTACAGTTGCCATGGTGAGATGGTCGGATTACAAAAACGTGGACCTCGATACGTCCATGGGGGGGGGGACCGGCCTGGACTTCCCGTCCAACGACGATGGGCTACCTTGCGTCGCCTTCGGCGCCAACGGCCTGCCCCGCGACAATGCGGGCAACGCGGGCACGGGCCGGGTTTTTCTCGTAAACAGCAATGCCAAAAAGAGAAATGTTGAAATTTCGCCTGCTGGAAACATAAAAATCCACATGCCGTAAATTCCCCGAAAGAGATTCTTTATCGAATGATGGCAAATAAAAAAAAGGGCTTTTCACTGGTTGAATTATTGATTGCCATGGCAATAGGAAGCATTGTCATGGCGTCCATCTACACCATTCATCGCTCCCAGCTGGATGCCTATGTGATCAACGACCAGGTTGTCGCTATGCAGCAGAACCTGAGATCCGCCATTCATTTCATGCTGCGGGAAATCAGGACCGCGGGATACGATCCCCTGGAATCAGGGCGGTTCGGAATCACCGACATTCGTCAAAAGGACCTGGACGACAATGTGGCCGGCGATGGCAACGGCAGCCTGGAATTTACCCTGGACCGAAACGAGAACGGTATTCTCGACGGGGGTGACGAAACCATTTATTTTGCGTTGTATGATCATCCGGAAGATTCACCCGATGGTAAACTGGACCTGGCCCGGCGCGTCGGTCCAAATGTGGGGGGTGGGGGGAGACAACTCATCGCGGAAAATATCACCGCCATAGGACTGGCCTACGGATTTGACAATGATGGGGACGGCAGCCTGGACAGGTACGTCAACACCGGCGGAGAAGAAAGCATTTACTGGGCGGTGGACAGCGACAACGACAATTTTCTCGACCTGGATCTCGATACTAATGCCGATGGCGTCATCGATAAACAGGACGATGGAAACGGTAATCGGATAATCGACGGCAGGCCTTTGCCGGGCGGTATAACGGTGGGTGTAGACCGAATCAGGGCCGTGCGGATATGGCTGCTTGCCCAAGCGGAAAGGACCGATTCGAAATTTCATAACAGCGAGACATACGTCGTGGGAGACAGACTCGTCGTGCCGCAAAACCAATTGCGCATGCGTCTTCTGGAGTCCACCGTGGAATGCCGAAATCTGGGATTGTAGGGTTGTAAAATGAAATTCATGAACCATCCAATTTTTCGCGCGGGAGTCAAGCGTTCGAATGGGAAGGCAGCGGCAGGGTATTCCCTGATCGAGCCGATGATCAGCATAGTTATCTTGGCCATAGGGCTCTTGGCCGTCGGCTCAATGCAGATCAGCGCATTCAAGGGGAATACAATCGCCAATAGTATAACGCAGGAAATGGAAAGGGCCAGAGATACCCTGGAAAAGTTGAGGGGCCTTCCCTATGATCACGAGTTGCTCGAAGATAAAAACGGGGACGGGGTGGCGGGCCTCGACAACATGTACCCGACCCACGGGGTGGAGGAATATCCATCTTCCGCCGACTATGCCGAGGCCGAAGGGCGCTTCAACATATATTGGAATGTGGTTGATGACCATCCTCTCCCCAATACGAAGCGGATAACGGTGGTGGTTACGAGTCGGGTGGGCGGGGTCCTGAAGGCGACCCGCCTGAGCACCGTCAGATCTGACTGGTGATGGTCTTAAAGAGAGCATTTGGAGAAAACCAAGTAATGAGCATCAGAACCAACAGATTAAGCGAAAAGGGCTCGGTACTGGTCATTTCCATGCTGGTCCTGGTTCTGTTGACACTTGTCGGAATTGCAGCAACAACGACAACGACCATTGAAATCAATATCGCCGGAAATGAACGATTTCACGCAGTGGCGTTCTACGAGGCCGATGCGGGCGTTGAACTGGCCCAGGAGCTGTTGGAACAAAATATCGCTTGTCCGGAAGGATTTACGGCCAACGAGTCCGCAGGGGCGCTGGTGGAGGGCACAATCGTGGTGAATGAGGAATCGCTCGCCTTCTATCAAAATCTCGAAGCCCCGCGGCCGTCCGACAGTGAGCGGGATATGTTCATGCCCGCCGACTACGGCGGCGGACCGCATACGAATTTTACCTTTGGCGGGAGAACCGTTTTCTCCTCCGGTTCCGCATTGCAGATGGCGGCCGGCTACGAGGGCATCGGAAAAGGGGCGGCGGGCGGAGGGGCCTATGTCTTATACGACATTCTTGCGCAGCACCAGGGTGTGGCTCGCAGCGAATCGATCGTCAGGATCCAATGGCGGCACATTATCATTCTGAGCCGGGAGGGAGAATGCAGGTATTGACAATAGGGATTCCACCTGCGCCGCGGCGCCATTTCCTTTTTTCATTCCTGGCGTATATTGTCGCGGCAACGCCTCTCACCGGGAAACGTGAACCATACAGGGCGGATACTGATATTATGGCAATCTCAATAAGACTAAAGGCAGCTTTGACAGCACTCGTGATCTTCTTGGGGATTATGGGAACGGCAACGGATTGGTGCCGGGGTGCGGCCAGCTATTGCAGCGATTACGTTTCAGACCCGCCCTTTCTTTCCAGCGCCATCGACCCCAATGTGCTGCTCATGATCGACAACTCAGCCAGCATGTATGATCTGGCGTACGTGGGAAACCAGAAATACTGCTTTGACGACACCTTCAACAACACCGTGACCTACGAGGGTTATTTCGATCCGGGTGGCTGGTACCAGTACGCTGTCGCCGAAGGCCGATTCAAACTGGTGGGGGGCCGACCCGGACGCCGTGACCGCTTTTTTCGCACGGGGGAACTTCCTCAACTGGGCGGTGGCCTCCAAGTTCGACATCGAAAAAAAGATCCTC
>JAFDKD010000593.1 GCA_019307165.1 Deltaproteobacteria bacterium
CCTGGGCCCGCCTTCCGGCTTGATGACGATGGATTTTTCAACCGCATGATCGGTCTTAAAGACCTCGGGACAGATGTCTTCGCAGCTTCCGCAACCGATGCACTCGTCTTCATCTATAATGACGCGATCGTTCATTTTCACTTTACCTTCCAAATCAGTGGCTAGAACTATCTTATATTTCAAAGGCGCGGAAACCATTCGACGTTCCACGGCATATCATGGCAAGTGTTCAAGTCTCAAGAAATCTTTGAAGTCTGGATGCAACTCGATCCTGGCCATAAACCATCCTTCTGTTTATCTCGACAGCTTCAATTCGTTCGAGATGTTACGGCGCGTATTCCCCGCCCCACAGGGCCTCCAGAAACGTTCGATAGGGCAAAATCACGATCTCGCCGATCTTTCGCGTGCGCGGCTCCAGGCTGACACATATGTAATTCTTGAGCAATCTTTCTTCGGCCAGCATCAGAAGCGCCTTGATGTCGTTCCGTGAAAGGTTTTCTTTGGCCTTTGCTTCCACCGCTGTGTGATCGCCGATGATGAAATCCACCTCGATCCCCGAACTAGATCTCCAATGGCTCAGGCCTTCGCCGGTCACGTAACTGCTGTAACTCTTGAGTTCGTGCATCAGGTAGGTTTCAAATGCCTCACCGAATTCGCGTGTGCCGGGATGAAATGCCCTTTCCTGCAATGCCGCCACAATACCGACATCGAAAAAATAGTATTTGGAAGAAACCAAAGGTTTTCGTTTGGCGGTCATTTTCCAGGAGGGAAGTTCATACAGAATCAGCGTGTCTTTTAGGATTTCGAAATACTCGTAAACTGTTGTCCTGGCCACCTGTGCGTCATTAGCAACATTGGTGAAGTTGACGATGGTGGCATTGCAAAGGGCTGCTACCCGGAGAAAACGGCTGAATGCCGTAACATTTCGCGTCGCGCCTTCTGCCACAATTTCCTGCTGCAGATAGGCGCCCGCATAGGCCTTCAGGTCCGCCCGCGGATCATCTGAAAAATAAATGGAAGGCACGAGTCCCCGCTTAATGACCTTAAGCAGGTCGAACCTGTCCTTCAATTCGGGATATGTAAGGGGGTGCAGGTTCTGGGTCCGAGCCCTGCCTCCCAGGAGATTCACACCGCCGCCGCGAAGTTTGCGGGCGCTTGACCCGGTCAGTAAGAAGCGGATTCCTTTTGCCTCTATCAGCCGGTGCACTTCATTTAAAAGTTCAGGGAGCCGTTGAATTTCGTCGATCACGGCAATCTGATTTTCGTCCGTGAGCTCTTCGCCGATCCGGCCGGGGTTGCGGCTCAGCGTCAGAAAGGTCGATGAATCCAGAAGATCGTACACGCGTACATTTTTCATGGTATGGCGGACAAGGGATGTCTTCCCTGTCTGGCGGGGCCCTAACAGGAAATAGGACTTTTTCCGTAGCAGGACATTCAAATCCACAGTCCGCTCAATATACACGGGTTCACCTCCACAGAAAACACATTTGACATATCAATCGTCATATAAGATATCAAATGACGATTCATATGTCAACAAGGAGTCAGAGACGATGGCTTCGTCGGAAACCGCTGGACAATGCAAAGTGACTCACGGAAGAGAGAGGAATACCGAGGGATGGTTTCAGGTACATACACCGGCTATCTTCAGGGAGGTTCGTCAAAAAAGCCGCTTTTTTCTTACCCGCGAAAACGCCATTTCCAGAGGGTCCGGCCTGGGGCTGACATCTCCATCCTTCAACCTCCTCCCAACCCGGCCGCGGCCATGATGTCCGGTACCAGTTCCTCCTTGCCGATGGCCATGATATGGACGCCGTCGCACATCTTTTCATCTTTAACGCGTTTGATCATGCGTCCGGCGATCTCAATGCCTTTGGCGATGGCGCCCCCTTTGGGGGCGGAGGCCATTTCGTCGATGAGGTCCCGGGGCACCATGACGCCCGCCACGTTTTTGTTCATGAAGCGCGCCATGGGCGCCGAGGTCAGGAGGATAATGCCCGCCAGGACCTTGACGGGGAACTGCCGTGCGTAATCCATGAATGTCTTGAAGTTGTCCAGATTGTAAACGGCCTGGGTCTGGATGAATTCGGCCCCCGCTTCGATCTTCTTTTCGAACCGGATCAACTGGGGCTCCAGGGGATCGGCCTCGGGCGTGACTATGGCGCCGGCGCAGAACGACACGGCCCCGTCCAACTCGCTTCCCCCAAGGTCTTTGCCTTTTTCCAGGCGTCTCACCGCAGCAAGGAGCTGGCTGGAATCCAGGTCAAACACGCCCTTGCCTTCCTTGTGGTCGCCCAGAAGTATGGAATCGCCGGTAAGGCAGAGCACGTTGTGGACCCCCCGCTGATGGGCGAACAGGAGGTCGGCCTGAAGCGCCATGCGGTTGCGGTCCCGGCACGTCATCTGCAGGATGGGCTCCCCGCCCATTTCCTTGACCATGAGGGCGCCGCCGAGGGAGGGGAAACGCATGACCGAACTCTGGTGATCGGTCACGTTCATACCGTCCACTTTATCTTTCAGCAGTTCGATATGGTGGGCCATCTTTTCCAGGTTGGTCCCCTTGGGAGGGGCCACTTCGGACGTGACCACGAACTTGCCGGAAGCCAGTGCTTCTTTGAATGCGGAAACCATAGGGGCCTCGTAGTGGGTTGCGGGTTATGGGTTGCGCGTTCCTGGTTCTTAGTTCTTAGTTCTTTGTGCTTTGTTCTTGGTTGCTGGATGCAAGATTCCAGATTCAAGATAGTGGCTGTCTTCCGCCCTCTGTCCTCTGGACCTCTGGTTCCTCGTTCTTAGTTCTTGGTTCTTCGTTAAAGATTGCGTGTTGCGGGTTGATGTCGACAGCCGTTGGTTGTTCTTTGAATGGCGTTATTTGTTATTAGTTATCCGTTACTAGTATTTAAATCGCTATTCTCATAACGATCAATATTTTATGAATATTAATTATAAAAAATAAAATTTTTTTATAAAATTTATCTGTCAACAATTAACAAATAACTATTAACTATTAACTGATAACCGAATTTGAACCTCCCCAATCTTCAATATCTTGCCACGGCGTAGCCGAAGGCGAAGCCGGGTCAATTTTCAATCTTCAATTCCCACTTTCCCGGCCTCGGTTCTCCCTGGTGATTCCTGGGCTTCTGGAGTTTTCTCATGTCGTCCAGCCGCCCCAGTTCCTTGAGCCGGTTGTAAATGAGGGTCCAGGCGTTGAGCCGGTTGTAAATGAGGGTCCAGGCGCAGTCCTTGTTGCTGTCGATCTCGCACTTGCCCTTGTCTGTGCCGCCGCAGGGGCCGTTGAGCAGGCCCTTGTGACAGGATGTCACCGGACACACACCGCCCGTCTCCCCCAGGATGCAGGTCCCGCACTGGGTGCAGATCTCGTCGAACAGCCCGGGAGCCGTCTCCTTACCCACAAACAGGGTGTCCAGGGCCGGGACCACCATGGTGGATGACCGGCGGGCGACGGTCTGGACGCCGAAGGCACAGGTCATGATGAGTAACGCATCGGCCTGATCCATCTGCCGGCCGTATTCCCTGAGGGCCTCACCCGTGAGATTGTCGCAGGCCACGGGCAGGACCATGTCCCCGGTCACCAGTTTGCCTTTTTCCGAGAGTGTTTCACGCATGGCGTCCACTTCGGGACGGCCGCCCGTGTGGGTCAGGGTCACGCACGTGCCGCACCCCACGATGAAAATCCGGTTAAGCCCCTCCAGGAGCCGATCCAGCTCCTCTTCGGGTTTCTGCTGGGTGATGGATCGAATCATGGTTCGCTCCTGTCCTTTTCAAGGTCGCACCGGAGACACCGGTTGCACTCCAGCCGCGCCTGTTCTTCCGAAAACCCGCGCTCCACCTCGCGAAAATCGCTGACCCTGTCTTCCGCGCTTTCCAACTCGATCTGTATCCTCGGCTTTTCCTCCGTGGATTCCTCGTCCAGGGCCAGCTTGAGGTCCTCTTTCATCTCCGTTTTCTCGTCCACAATCCGAACAGGCCCTGCTATGCCCTCCAGGTACCGATGGATGGCGATGGCTGCCCGGCGCCCCGATGAAATGGCCCGAATCACGAAAGTCGGTCCGGCGGTGAAGTCGCCCCCGGCGAAGATACCGGGGATATTGGTGGACAGGGTGTTTTCGTCCACCACCAGGGTGCCCCACAAGGCCCTTTCCAGCCGGCCGTCCTCGGACAGGAAGCTCATGTCCGGGGCCTGGCCGATGGAGATGATCACCCCGTCGGCTGCCACCTGCTGGGTGGTGGTATCGTCATAGCGGGGATTAAAGCGCCCCTCGTCGTCGAAGACGGCCTCGCACCGCTTGAATTCGACCCCGGCGATGCTGCCGTTGTCGCGGATGATCCGTTCCGGCCCCCACGAGGGATTGATGACAATACCCTCTTCCAGGGCCTCGGCCACTTCCTTTTCCCAGGCGGGCATTTCGTCGCGGGGCTCCAGGCAGAAAACCTGCACATCGCCGGCCCCCACCCGCAGGGCGGTCCTTGCCACGTCAACAGCCACGTTTCCGCCCCCGATCACGATCACCTTTCCGTGAAGGGGGACCTGTTTCCCTGTCTTGATATCCGTCAGGAACTGAAGACCGTAAAAAAGCCCCTCCACGCCCTCCTCCTCGCCCGGGACCCCGATGTGTCTACTGGCCTGGGCCCCGGCCGCGATAAATACCGCGTCGAACCCCTCGGCGGTGAGGTCATTGACCGTGTGCCCGGCATCGATGGGGGAATTGTACCGAATTTCCACACCGCAACTCTCGATGTACGCCACTTCCTTCTCAATGATCTCCCGGGGCAGGCGGAACTCCGGGACCGTGATCCCCAGCATACCGCCGGCCACGGACTGGGCCTCGAACACCGTCACGGGATACCCGGATTCGGCCAGGAAATAGGCGCATGTCAAGCCCGCGGGCCCGGCCCCCACCACGGCCACCTTTTGCTCGCGGGTCAAGGGAAAGGGCTCCGGCCGTCCCGGCATGTGATCGAAATACCAGTCCGCCGCGAATCGTTTCAGCGACCGGATGGCCACGGGCTCGTCCAGTTCGCCCCTACGGCACTTGAATTCACAGGGATGGATGCAGATGCGGCCGCAGACCGCGGGAAACGGGTTCCGCTCCCGGATGATATCCACGGCCTTCTGGTAGTTACCCGCGCCGATGGCCGCCACGTAATTGGGCACGTCGATCCCCGCAGGGCATGCGTGCTGGCACGCGGAAATGACCATGGCGTCGCAGGTGGCGCCTGCGCAGCGGTGCTCCAGGATGTGGTCCTCGTATTCCTTTCCGAAATACCGGAGCGTGGAAAGGGCGGGCTTGGCGCAGGTCTGGCCCAGGCCGCACAAGGACGCGGCCGTGGTGGTATCCCCCAGTTCCCGT
>JAFDKD010000594.1 GCA_019307165.1 Deltaproteobacteria bacterium
CTTGCTGGAAGCCCGCCTGAATGACCGGGTCAAGACCAAACAAGATGAAATCAGGATAGTGGAAGAGCTTCGCTCATCAATTATATAAAATGTCAAAACAATCCTTAACTTTAGGCACTCTAGTCACTTTAGATCACTTTAGTCACTCATAAGATATGCTTATTGCAAGGTCCCCGAGGGGGTAACCTGAAAACCGGGTTGTATTGGACCGGGCTTTTGAATGAGGATAAGGAGGCAACACGGTTTTATGAAGAAAAAGCGAATTGTAAGCGGAATGAGACCCACAGGGAAACTCCACCTGGGGCACCTCCACGGGGCGCTCCTGAACTGGAAAAAGCTGCAGGAAGAGTTCGACTGTTTTTACTTTATTGCGGATTGGCATGCGCTCACCAGCGAGTATGCGCACCCCGACATCATCGGGGAAAGCACCTACGAGATCGTGATCGACTGGATGTCAATGGGATTGGATCCCGAGCGCAGCACCTTTTTCGTCCAGTCCGATCTGGTGGAGCACGCCGAACTGCATCTCATATTTTCCATGATCACCCCCCTGCCCTGGCTGGAGCGAAATCCGACCTACAAGGAACAACTCCAGGAATTGAGCCAAAAAAATGTGTCCACCTACGGATTTCTGGGATACCCGGTACTCCAGGCGGCCGACATCCTCATGTACAAGGCCAACGGCGTTCCGGTGGGAGAAGACCAGGCCCCCCATGTGGAATTGACGCGGGAAATCGCTCGGCGTTTCAACCACCTGTACGGGCCCGTCTTTCCGGAGCCCGACACCCTGCTCACGCCCACGTCCAAGCTGCTGGGCCTGGACCGCCGCAAGATGAGCAAGAGCTACGGCAACTCCATATTGCTGAGCGAAGCGGACGATGAAATCGACCGCAAGGTGAGTCGAATGATCACCGATCCCCAGCGGGCCAGGAAAGACGACCCCGGCGACCCGGACGTCTGCAATGTGTTTTCTTTCCACGAAATCTATACGGATGCGGACACGGTGAAACGCATCGACGGGGAATGCCGGGCCGCGGAGATCGGTTGCGTGGCGTGCAAAAAGCTCATGGCCGAAAACCTGAAAAAGGGCCTTGCGCCCATCAAGGAAAAGCGGAAGGAACTGGAGGCGGACATGGCGCGCGTGCGGGATATCGTGGCCGATGGCAACGCGCGCGCCAGGGCCATTGCCAAAGAGACCATGAATGAAGTGCGCAGGGCCATTAAGATTGTTAATTGATTATTGGAAAGAAACATTAGACAGGATAACCCGGCTTCGCTGAAGGGCAGCTTCGCCGCGGCAAGCAGGATAAGCAAAATATTTAACCACGGATTACACGGATATCACGGATGAAATCAAAGGTTCGGCAACGAGGCGATGGGAATACCGGAGTGAAAAAATGGGCTTGCTCATTTTTTCATCCAGGTATTCCCATCTACCCGGCACGGACGTGCCGGTCCCGCGGTGCGGGCCGTTGCCGAACCTCTTGGCAATGTTGCAGAGGGGTTTACTCTGCGATCTCTGAGGGCTCTGTGTGAGATATCTTTTGCGCACGCTTTTGCGGACCATTGTCGTGCGACTATCCTGTTCACTTTGTCAGTCTGCGTTAATCAAGTGAGCAAAGCGAGCCCCGCACAAGTGCGGGACGAAGTCGGGTCTAACCTTTAACGCAAAGCCAACCCTGAACCGTGAACTTTGAACCCGGAACCTCTTTTTAAACGACCATGACGGACAACTACGAAGTCAAACTGGAGATATTCGAAGGTCCCATGGACCTGTTGCTCCACCTCATCCACAAAAACGAGGTGGACATCTTCGATATCCCCATAGCCACCATTACGGACCAGTACCTGGCGTACCTGGACCTCATGGAGGCGCTTAACATCAACCTCGCAGGGGATTTTCTGCTGATGGCATCGACCCTCGTCCACATCAAATCCAAGATGCTGCTGCCGGACGCCGCGGCCGATGAAGACGGCGAGGACCCGCGCCTGGAAATCACCAGGCCCCTCCTGGAATACATGAAGTTCAAGGAGGTGGCCCATGATCTTTCGGAACGGGAAATGCTGGACAGGGATGTGTTCGCCAGACGGTGGGCGCCCATTGACGAAGATGAACTGAAAAAAAGCGAGCCCATGCTGGATGTCAACCTGTTCCAGCTGGTGGACGCGTTTAAAAGAATCGTGGAGCGGCAGCTGCCCGGAGTCCAGCTCACGTTTCAGTTGCAGCGATGGACGGTGAAGGACAAAATCGAGGCCATCATCTCCCGCATGAAAGCGGAAACCACCTTGTTTTTCTCCCGGCTGTTCGACAATGACAAGACCCTTGAAGAGTTTGTCGTTACCTTTCTTGCACTGCTGGAATTGGTTCACGTGGGTATCATCCGGGTGTTTCAGGCCGACCCGCAACAGGACATCCAGCTGGTTGCCGCATTCGAAGACAACGGAGAGCCGGTAAATGGATAAGAGCCTGAAAATGATCATCGAATCCCTCCTGTTTGCCGCTGACAAGCCCCTCAGCGAAAAAGACCTCCACGTGTGGCTCCACGACGCGCCCCTGGGGAAAATACGGGAAGCGCTGACGGCGCTTCAGTCGGAATACGAAGACATGGACAGGAGCTTCGCCCTCAAGGCGGTGGCCGGCGGGTATCAGTTCCGCACCAGGTCGGCGTATGCGCCGTACGTCATTCACATGCTCAAGACATCGCCCGGCCGGCTCTCCAAGGCGGCCATGGAAACCCTGGCTATTATCGCCTATAAACAGCCCATACTGCGGTCCGAGATCGAGCGGTTGAGGGGCGTGGACGTGGGCGGTATTGTCCGGACGCTTCTGGAAAAGAACCTGATCCGGATTATGGGCAGGAAAAATCTGCCGGGAAAACCGCTCATCTACGGGACCACCAAAAAATTTCTTGAGGTGTTCGACCTCGAGGACCTCGATTCATTACCTAAACTTAAAGAAATAAAGGACCTGGGAGCCGATGAAGGGCAAATCGAAGACACCTCGGAACAAGTCTTCCCGCAGGAAGCCGACCGAGCGGAAACAGACAGTGTCGCCGGACCGCCGGACAAAGGAGGGGAAGAGACCTCCCCGGAGCCGGCCGAAGACCCAGGCCCGGGACACGGCCAAGGGGGCGATGCCGCAGAAGCGGAAAGCGACCGACGCGCCGAAGAGAGGGCAGAAGCCGACCGGGCCGAAACAGACGAC
>JAFDKD010000595.1 GCA_019307165.1 Deltaproteobacteria bacterium
ATCGTAGGACGCTAGTTTCTCGAGGTTTTTTGCGATTACATTCCGGAATGGCATCATGATCTCGGCATAGTAGCGTTTAGCTGCCTCATAGACCCGACCCTCATCCTTGACGTAGAGATCAGTCGTTGCTATGTGCGAACCGAAAAAGTCACAGCTGAAGAGAATCTTATCTTCCTTCAAATAGGTCACCATGGTCTCGGGCCAGTGAACCCAAGGGGTGTATATAAATTTCAAAGTCTTGTCTCCAAGGGATATCTCCTGACTGTCCTCCACGGTCATAAAGGATTTTTCTGAAACGCGCAAAAGGTCAATGAGCATCCCCTTCGCCTTGGGCGTCGAGATCAATTTTGCTTCGGGATACTTTTCAAGGATATGAGGAATAGTGCCTGAGTGGTCCTGTTCGGCATGATGTGAGATAAGGTAATCGATTTTGGGGACGTCTTTGAGTTGAGACAGAAGCTCATTTTTCAGGGGTGGGTCCACTGAATCCACTAAGGCGGTCTTATCGCTTCCCTGGATGAGATAGGCATTGTAGCTGGTTCCATCAGGAAGCGGGATCAGAGAGTCAAATAGGCGTCTGTCCCAATCGATGGCCCCCATCCAGTAAATATTGTCTCTTAGCTTTCTCGCTTTCATATTATCTCCTTTCTTTTAATTTTATAGGCCTGGACATAGTCAGTCAAAAATCTCATCAGTATCTCCATGCAGCCGCTTGATCAGGCCTCGTCATCGGTTTTCCAACAAGTCGACGACTAACGAATATTTCTCATGGATCATTTTCCGATCAAATTCCCAAAACTCGTATAACATTGCCTGATCTTCTGGTTCAGAAAAATATTTTCTGGCCGCAGGGAAAAAAACTTTGTCCTCCTTTTCAATGTGCTTCGGATAGAAATCGACCAATATAGTTAGTTTGTCCGCAATTTGCGGCAGGGCTGATGCATCCTCATTTCGGTACCGCGTGTTGGCTTCGACAAGGTCCTTAGTCGTCTTTCGGCCGAAAACGTGCTCAGCAACCAGCTCATTCATCACGCGCCGATCATCGCCCGAAAGATTCCTCTCCTTCAGGTTCTTGAACAGGATGTCCTCTTCTTTGCCGTGGTGAGTTCGGTCCGCATATATGCGAATAAAATCAACTACTGTATCGACAAGAACAGGATCAACTTTTTTTTCATGCTCGATGTGTGACACTACCTGTTTGACAATTTCAATCATACGCTCAATTAAGCGATGTTCAATCATCAACAGTGCTCTTGCTTGCATTTTTCATGCTCCTTTCGCAAAAACCTATGCAATAAGTTACGGAAAGGGGCTGAACCGCAATACGAATCAATGATTTGAACCTGCGTTTGATTGTACGTTTCAAACCCATATCCTATGTTCGAGGCGTCGTAATCATGATAACGTTAAACCAGCTGCACCACAGGATTCATTCCTCCCCGGATCGACAGAACCTCTCCGCGTCCACCACCGGAGGTTATGGATTTAATGGTGACTATATCGTTCCCGAGTCTTTCCCGTAATACTTCCGGTAATAATCCGTTTGGTCCTCCTTGCCTCCACCCAGCCTGCGTTTTATAAGGTAGCGGGAAAAAAGCAGGAGTACCGTGGCGACATTTCCGAGAAAAGGGCCCTGCTCCCATCGTCTTGCCGATACCACAGTTCCCCTGGGCAGGAAAAGGATTTCGCCCGCCCGCTTGAGCCTGAGAGACAATTCCACGTCCTCCATCAACGGCAGGGATGGAAACCCGCCCATGAGGGGGAGCGCCTCGGTGCGGAAAAATTGCGCCTGGTCTCCGAACGCGATACCCGTCAGCCGGGTGCGCAGGTTATTGAGAAACGCGATGGTTTTCTTTTTCCACCCCGTCCTTTCGAACGCCATCAGCATGGCCCCGCCGGCTGCATACGGGTGGCGATTCAGGAAATGCATGACCCGTCGGGCGGTGCCCGGTAAAAGCCGGCTGTCCGCGTGGAGGATGAGGATGGCATCGCCTTCGACCTGCTTCGCCGCTTCCGCGATCTGTATTCCCCTCCCCCGCTCGCAGGAAATCACGGTGGCGCCCAGCTTCGCGGCCTCCCTGAGGGTATGGTCCGTGGAACCGCCATCCGCCACGATCACCTGGGACACGGCCGGTTGTCCCGCCACGGACGCGATACAGTCCCCGATGTTCCTTTCTTCATTCAAGGTCGGGATGATGACCGAAACCCGCCTTATTCTGTCAAAGGATCGTTTTTGCATTTAAACCCGGCACTCCTTTCCGTCAAACGGCCGGAGCGGCCCCCGCAGGCGTTCCCAGACAAGGAGGAACCAGACCGGCGCGAATTCCAGCCACACGATCCCATTGTCGAACAGGGAGGTGAGTCCCCTGGCGCTTAAATAATAGCGCATGTAGTACAGGGGAAGCAGAATGCCCAGCACCAGAAAGGGCAGCCGGGGGGTGACGGCAAGAAAAGGAATGATCCAGAGCGCGTACCAGGGAAACTGGGTCGGACTGAGAAAGAAGAGCCCTGCAACCACCAGAAGGAGCCGATTGCTCAGTTCCCGGGGCTTGTCGGTATCCTTCCGTATCAACCACAGGGTCCAACCGACCACCAGGGCAAATGACACGGCCCGGGCAACGGACTGGGCATGGAACGGATACAGATCCTGAAACTGCAGAAACATCTCGGACAGCCAAAGTATAATGACAAACAGGGCGTCATTCATCTCCCAGGTCTTTCCATAGGCCACGAAACCGGAACGGGCATCCAGTCCGCTGAGTGCCATGGGAAGAATGAGCACAAGCGATATAGCGCCGAAAAGCAGCATTCCGGCAAGGAGTTGCTTTCCGTTCCGGAGGGTGGACCTCAAAATCACCGGGACCAGAAGAACGGGCCAGAACTTGACCCCCACGGCAACGCAGAGCGCGGCACAGGCGTAAAGGTGTTTCTTCTCCAGGGTAAACACAAGGACCCCGAGAAGGAGAGGAAAAAGAAGCATATCCATGTGTCCCGAATTATAGATCTCTTTCACCAGGAGCGGATTCCACCAGTACACTACCAGGCCGGTCAAGGGGAATTGATATTTTCGAAGGACAAGGAACAGCAACCAGAGGGTTACCCCGTCGCAGAGAAGCAGGAGCGTCCTCCAGGCAAGCAGGCTCCATGGCCCCAGCAGGTGTCCCAGGGCAAAGGCGACCTGGGCAATGGGAGGGTAAATGGTT
>JAFDKD010000596.1 GCA_019307165.1 Deltaproteobacteria bacterium
GGCTCATTTTCAGGGGGCCTGACTTTGGGACGGTTATGCCGTCCTGGAATGGCGAGGACGGCCGAAGCACCGCCGCATGCCTCAGGGATGCGGTTTATACCGGGGCAGCCGGGCGCTATGGCGGCGAGCTGGCGGAATCCGTAGTGGAAAGAATCGAACACGAACTGGGTATCGTCTCTGACATGGGATTTGCTTCGTACTTTCTGACCGTGCAGAACATCGTGGGGAGAAGTCCGCGCACTTGCGGCCGGGGGTCGGGGGCTGCCTCCATCATTTCCTACTGCCTGGGGATAACCCATGTCTGTCCGCTCAAGCACAATCTTTACTTTGAACGGTTTTTAAACCCCGGCAGACAGGATCCGCCCGACCTGGACATCGAGGTTCCCTGGGATGAGCGTGACGATGTCCTGGAGCATGTGCTGACGCAATATAAAGGTCATGCGGCAATGGTTTCGAGCCATGTCTTTTTTCAGCCGCGCATGGCCCTTCGAGAGGTCGCCAAGGTCTTTGGATTGACCGACAGGGAGACCGGAGCAATCGTCCGGCGGATGCCCTACCATTTTCGTGCCCGGGCGGTAGATTCCGACCTGATGACCTATCTGCGGAACCGGCCTGAATCCAAACACCTGGCATACCCTGACCCCTGGCCTGCGGTGATGAGGCTCGCGCAGGGAATCATGGGCATTCCCCGCTACATTTCCGTGCACCCCGGCGGGGTGGTGATTACACCCGGCCCCATTGACGGGTATGTCCCGTTGGAGCGTGCACCCAAAGGTGTCCCCGTCATTCAGTGGGACAAAGAGGGTGCAGAGGAAGCCGGTCTGGTCAAGATCGATCTCCTGGGTAACCGCAGCCTGGGCGTCATTCGCGATGCCGCCGGAAATGTACGCAGGAATGGGATCGATTTCGATGAATCCGCCTGGGAACCGGAAGATGACTTTGCTACCCAGGAGACGCTGGCGAACGGCCATACCATGGGATGCTTTTATATTGAAAGTCCGGCTATGAGGCTTCTGCAGAAAAAAGCGGGCGTGGGGGATTTTGAACATCTGGTCATTCATAGCAGCATTATACGTCCGGCCGCCAACACGTTCATTCAAGAGTACCTCCGGCGTCTTCATGGAGGCGACTGGGATCCGATACACCCGCTCCTGTCCGACGTGCTTGACGAGACCTTCGGTATCATGGTTTACCAGGAGGATGTGTCACAGGCGGCTGTGTCGATTGCCGGTTTTTCACATGCTGAGGCCGACGGGCTGCGAAAAATAATGTCCAAGAAAGATCGTGAGCACGAGTTGGGCGACTACTTTGAACGGTTTCATTCCGGGGCAAAATTGCGCG
The DNA here is from genome assembly GCA_019307165.1 of Deltaproteobacteria bacterium. GTDB lineage: Bacteria > Desulfobacterota > DSM-4660 > Desulfatiglandales > Desulfatiglandaceae > JAFDKD01. Next base: position 1,342 of record JAFDKD010000596.1, read on the forward strand.
GCGTCTCCGAAGAGAAGATCGCGGATATCTGGAGAATGATGATGAGTTTCAGCGGTTATTCCTTCTGTAAACCGCACAGCGCATCCTACGCACGAGTATCGTTTCAGGCCGCATATCTCAAGGTCCATTTTCCTGCGGAGTTCATGGCCGCCGTCATCAGTAATCAGGGCGGGTTTTACAGCACGTTTGCATATGTTTCCGAGTCTCGACGCATGGGTCTTACGATCGATCCGCCCGACATTAATAGGAGCGACATCGCCTGGAAAGGGTGTGTAACCGCTGTACGGGTCGGCCTGCTTTCCGTCAAGGGACTCTCCGTAAAGGGCCGGGAAAGAATCATCTCCCGGCGGCGTCAAAAACCGTTTCGAAGCCTGCCGGACTTTCTTCAACGGGTGCGTCCGGGTGAGACGGAAGCGAGGGCCCTGATCAACTGCGGGTCGATGGATTCGTTTTGCGGTAGCGGAAACCGGGCGGTGCTCATGTGGGAGCTTGCCCAGTGGCTGAAAGATCGTTCGGAAAAACCGCAGACCGGGATGCTGTTCAAGGCTGCAGGGAACGATCTTCCCCCTCCGATACTACCGCCGCAGGATGAGCGGGAACGTCTAAGACGGGAGTATTCCGTTCTTGGTTTTTTGTGCGACCGTCATCCCATGGCTTTTTACAGGGCATCGCTGAAAAGGATTCACCCGGTCGAGGCGGTCCGCCTGCGGCAGTTTGTGGGCAAGCACATCTGCTTTGCCGGATGGCTGATCACCGGTAAAAAGGTCCAGACCAAACATGGCGACACCATGGAGTTTTTGACGTTTGAAGATGAAGGCGGCATTGTGGAGACAACCTTTTTCCCGGAGGTTTATCGCCATTTTTGCCACATGGTCGACCGGAATCGGCCTTACATTCTCTACGGGAAAGTGGAAGAGGACTGGGGAGTAGTGACACTGACGGTGGATCGGGTGGAGGCCCTTTAAATGGTGTTTGGTATTTTGTGTTTAGTGTTTGGTTGATTGATATACCCCTGAGGGGTCTGACCTCAGTAACACTAACGAATGTCAGCATCTTAGCCGGGAAAAAAAACTGCCAAGCCAGTTCTTTGGCAGTACAACAGGAATGTACGGTTTTCGTTTGGCCCTGGGAACATCTTTAAATTCGCCGAATTCGCTTTTAAGGACATGCCTGAACAGGAACAACAACGCATTAAACGCCTGGTTCTGGGTTGAAGCCGCAACTTTTCGCTTGACGGCCAGGTGGGTCAGGAAATCCTTGACATCGGAATTATCCAGCAAACGGCAATCTTTACTCTTTGCAAAACCCTGGAACTGCCTGACCCAGCCGGTATAGATTTTTAGGGTACTCGGCGAGTAATGCCTGAGTTTAATTTCGGATGTCAGCTTATTGTAAACCGGTGTCCAGTCAACATTGTTTAATTTCGGTCTGTCTTTATCTTTTGTCTTTGTGTCATTTCGACAATATTTTTGAATGGGTGTCGCCACAGCCTTTTTTACCGGCTTTAGCACCTTTTCCGATTTCAGTTCCTGGAATATGGCAATGGCGTGACGGGCGTGTTTTTGTTGTTGTTCAGCTTGTCAACTCATATAATTTATGTAAAACTATGTAGAACTACTCAATTACTTGTTGGCAGGACGGAGTTCAGGAATGAAGATGAACATTGCAATCTGCGTCACTATGCTTCTGCTGGTGGGTTGTGCATCAACCAGCAAAAATGGAACCCTCTCTGCGTGGGACGAACCGCTTCTCGCCGTAACCCCAAAGGTTGAACAGTACTCAAGCACAACTGTATTGCCTCGTCTCAACGACAAGCGAGACCAAGACGGCTTGGCACAGCTTCTCCTCGTGTCGAAAACC
>JAFDKD010000071.1 GCA_019307165.1 Deltaproteobacteria bacterium
ATCAGGTGCTATAAAAAACCATTGACATACCGGGATTTTCAATTAGTATGTCTCCTTTACGGCTTGCTCCGAGAGCTTCGAAGTGAGGCCTTGATACAACCTCGGAACAGGCATTAAAAAATATTTAAATTGTGGAAAAGGGGGTGATTATTCTTGACCGGAAGACGCTTTTTCGAAACGGCTGAAAGCCGCGCTTTCGGTCCTGCAAGCATGAATTGCCCCCTGTGCGTGCACAAGCTCCCCCAATCCGCTGGTGCATGGCCGGCCGCGACCCACGTCCATTTTATGGTGGTTGTCTAATCCGGAAGTGTTTATTCGACCATAAGGCGGCTTTTTACAGGCGAGGAAAAGCATCTCATGGGGAGCACCCGAGGTGCTTTTTGATTTTTTACAATCGTGAGGTAGATAAACAATGAAAGTAACGGTGCATGACAATCAAATAGAGAAGGCCATTCGCGACCTCAAGCGGAAGCTGACCAAAGAAGGCTTCTTCTCCGAGATCAAGGAGCGGCGTTTTTACGACAAACCGAGCGTTCAGAAAAAAAAGAAACGGGCCAAGGCGGCCAAGCGGCGCCGCAAGAGAATGAAACGCTTTTGATCCTGTTCCCGGACCCTTCCGAATCATGGGAGGGTCCGGTCCTTTCCACCCCGCGCAATCCATTCCGAACCGCCCTTTTCCGCCTTCTCGAGGCGCCCTCCCGGACAGCCCGTAACCGGTTTTTCCCTTGACAAAACACAGGTGAGCAGGTACATACGCAAAAAATTGTTTGGCCTGAAGTCTGTGAATCTTAACCTACTTGAGCAAGAGGCGCACAAAAATGGAAAAGCCATCTAGTTCATCCCCCAAAACGCCCAAAGGCGGGGGCAGTTCGTTTCTGGCCGATTTCATTCCGCCCTGGCTGGATTTGAAAGGCCTTTCCAAGGACGGGGCCTGTTTTGTTCTCGGTTTTATCGGTTCCCTGATCCTGGGATGGGTTATCTTCCCCATGGCTCTTTATTCGTCGCAGTCCCAGCCCATGGACTTCAATCACGCCCTTCATCTCAACCCGGAAATAGTCGACGGCATCGAAGGAGACACGGAAGCGGAAAAATGCCTATACTGCCACGAATTTCGCGATGACGGCACGTTTGCGGGCATTCCCAAGCTGGAAAAATGCACCGAATGCCACGATGACCCGGAATCGCCGCTGGGCGAGACCCCCGAGGAGAAGGAATTCCTGGAAAAATATGTGGCCGAGGAAATCGAAATTCCCTGGCTCTCCTACTACCGCCAGCCCGACTGCGTCTTTTTCTCCCACGTCGCCCATGTTCAGATGGGAGAGGTGGAATGCGGCTCCTGCCACGGGGACCACGGCACGAGCGAAATCCTGCCCGTATACAAGAAAAATCGTCTGACCGGCTACAGCATCGACATTTGGGGGCGGCGAATCTCGGGGTGGAAATCCAATCCGTGGGATCGCATGAAAATGGATGACTGCGCGGAGTGCCACACCGAGAAGGGGCACGAAGAAAACAATGCCTGTTTTGTCTGCCACAAATAATGTCTAGGGGTTGATGACCATGGAGATCACCAGAAGAAATTTCATAGCAGGGATCGTCGGCAGTGTGGCAGGCCTCCACATCACGCCGCTCCCTTGGAAACTTACCGACGATATCGCCATCTGGACCCAGAACTGGCCTTGGGTGCCGGTGCCCCCGGTGGGCGAATTTTCAGAAAAGAAATCCGTATGCACGCTTTGTCCCGGCGGATGCGGCATCGAAGTGCGCATGGTGGATGAGCGCGCCATAAAAATCGAAGGGCGCACCGATTACCCGGTCAATCCGGGAGGCCTTTGCCCCGTCGGAGTCGGAGGGCTGCAGCTGCTCTACAACGAGAGCATCCGGTTCACGGGCCCCATGAAGCGCGTCGGTCCGCGGGGGTCGGGGGAATTCGCGAACATCACTTGGAATGAAGCCCTGGATACGGTGGCCGCGCGAATAACTGAACTTCGCGACGCCGGCCGGCCGGAGGCCCTGGCAGCCGTGGACGGAAACCCCTCCGGATCGACCATGTCCCTTCTGGTGGAGCGGTTCCTGACCGCGGTGGGAAGCCCGAATTACGTGCGAACGCCTTCGGTGGACGATACCCATCAAATGGTCAATACCCTGATGCAGGGTACCGACGGACCCGAGGCGTACGACCTGGAAAACGCCGACTATGTGCTGAGTTTCGGCGCCGGCCTCCTGGAGGGATGGGGCGCCCCCGGAAGGATCCTCAATGCTTGGGGATACTGGCGGGGAGACGCCAAGGGCAAGGTGAAAATCGTCCAAGTGGAGTCCCGGGCCTCCAACACGGCCTCCAAGGCGGATCGCTGGGTGCCCGTCAAGCCGGGCACGGAAGCGGCCCTCGCCATGGGCCTGGCCCACGTGATCATCAAGGAAGGCCTTTACGACCGTAGGTTTGTAAACGACCACGCGTTCGGCTTCCACGACTGGCGGGCCGGCAACGGCATACGACGGAAGGGATTTAAATCCATTGCCCTGGAGAATTACGCCCCCGATCGGGTAGCCGAGATGGTCGGCCCCGACGTCGTCAAGGCAGATGACATCATTTCCCTGGCCAGGGAATTTGCCCGGGCCAAGGCGCCCATTGCCGTCTGCGGCAAGGGAAAGGGCGCCCTCAGCGGAAGCCTCTACGAATTCATGGCGGTCAAAAGCCTCAACGCCCTGGTGGGCAACATCAACCAACCGGGAGGCATCGGCGTTCTCGACCCGCTGCCCCTTGCTCAGCTGGACGATCTCCAGCCGGATGCCATCGCGGCCAAAGGAAACCGGGCGCCCCGGCTGGACGGCGCGGGAAGCGCGGCATATCCATTCACACGAAGCCTGTTGTCCGGATTTACCGATGCCGTTCTGGATGCCCCCAAGTCCCCGGTGGACACGCTGCTCGTGTTTTCGGCCAATCCCGTATACACCATGCCCGATGCGGGCCGATTCAAAAAGGCGCTTAAAAAGATCCCCTTTGTGGTCAGCTTCTCGCCCTTCCGAGACGAAACCGCTTACATGGCCGACCTCATCCTGCCGGACCATACCTATCTGGAAAAAATGGATGACGTGGTATGGCCCTCCGGCCTGCAGTACCCCTTGTACGGCCTCACGGCGCCCGTGGTGTCGCCCGTGTACAAGACACGCAACGCCGGCGATACGGTCCTGAACCTGGCCCGGAAAACGGGAAAAGAGGTGGCGGCGGGATTTCCATGGAAAAAATATGAAGCGCTTCTGAAAGCTCGGGCCGAAGGCCTCTTTGAAGCCGGCGGCCTCGTGAAGTACAAGGGAGATAAGCCCGTATGGGAGACGATGGCCTCGGGATCGAGCGGCGCTTCGGGCTTGAAAAGCTTCAAAGACATGTGGAAGAAGATCAAGAAAGACGGGCTCTGGTACATGGCGGAGAACCCCCGGAGCGGATCGTGGGACGTGTTCAAGACGCCCACGGGCAAATTCGAATTTGCAAGCACCAAAATCGAATCGGCCCTCCGGAAGGCCGGCAAAGGGGCCGAGGACAAGGCGTTTGTGGGGCATTATTCCGAGCCGGAGGCCGAGGATGGCCATGCCGATTACCCACTCCAGCTGGTTCCTTATGAAATCATCAATCTCGCCAGCGGATGGACGCCCAACCCGCCCCATTTGAAAAAAACCTTGTTCGACCACCAGCTGTTGAAGGACGACAGCTTCATCGATATCAATCCCGAAACCGCCGACAAGCTGGGGCTGACGCAGAGGGATTTCGTCAACGTCCGGTCCCATTCCGGGTCGGTTCGCGTGCGCGTCAATCTCTTTGAAGGGGCCATGCCCGGCGTCGTTTACATGCCCCTCGGTTTCGGGCATACCGCCTATGACGAGTTCTGCAGGGACAAGGGCGTGAACCCCAACCGCATCGTCAGGGCGGGCAGGGACCCCTTGAGCGGCCAGCCTGCATGGTGGGTGACACCGGTCAAGTTGGAGAAGGTGTAAAAGTGAGGTAGAGCATGTCATCAAAGCACCAAGAGGGCAAATATAGATACGGAATGGTCATCGACCTGGACAAGTGTACGGGCTGCGGAACCTGCATGGCCGCCTGCGCTACGGAAAACAACGTGTCGGTGCGAAGCGATGAGTCCGACAAGGAGCGCAGCATCGCCTGGATGCAGATTTTCAAAATCACCAACGGCAAGCCTTTTCCCGAAACGGAGGTAAGCTACTTCCCGCGGCCGTGCATGCACTGCCATGAAAACGGCAGGGGGCACCAGTACTCTCCCTGCGTCTCCGTATGCCCGCCTACGGCCACCAAACTGGACCTGAACAACGGCATCGTGAGCCAGATCTACACGCGCTGCATCGGGTGCCGGTACTGCCAGGCGGCATGCCCTTACAAGGCCCGCTACTTCAACTGGTGGGACGCGTACTTTCCCAAGGGCAAGGGCCTGGACCGCTACCTGTCGCCCGAAGTCTCCCCCCGCATGCGCGGCGTGGTGGAAAAATGTTCCTTCTGCCACCACCGGCTCATGCGGGCCAAAACCGCGGCCTATGCGGAGGGACGGCGGGAACTGGAAGAAAGCGAATACATCACGGCGTGCACCGAGGCCTGCCCGGCCCAGGCCATTACCTTCGGGGACCTCAAAAATCCGGAGCATAAGGTGTCGCAATTGATCAAAAGCCCCAAGGCCTTTCGGCTGCTGGAACGCCTGAAAACGGAACCCAAGGTGTACTACCTTTCCAGCAAGAATTGGGTCCGGAAGTTGGCGGACAACTATCTGCCCGGCGAGTTCAAGCCCCTTTAGGCGTCAACCGCCCGGGTAAGCCGGTTCATGAGTGCATCACGCAGGAGGATAAATAGATGGATAGGGTACTGATACCGGATGGCGTTAAGCGTTGTTCTCCAGGTGTGTTTCTTCTCTGGACGCTGCCGTGGCTGGTGCTTCTGGCCTGGGGCGGGCTCTCCGCCGTGCTCTGCCTTTACAAGGGGCTGAATCAGACCAACATGAGCAACATCTTCGCCTTTGCTTTGTGGATCGTGTTCGACCTGGCGGTGATCGCGCTCGGCGCCGGGGCCTTCTTTACCGGGTTCCTCACCTACATCATCGGGAAAGGGGAACTGAAAAGCATCATCAATACGGCCGTCATTGTCGGTTTCATCTGTTACACCGGGGCGCTGGCCATGCTGGGGATCGACATCGGACAGCCCATTCGGGGGTGGTTCATCTTCTGGCATGCCAATATCCATTCCATGCTGGTGGAGGTGTCCTTCTGTATCACGGTATACGCCATGGTGCTTGCCATCGAATTTCTGCCCATCATCCTTCAGAACCGAAAAATTAATGAGGTCAAAGAACTGCGGATATTCGGAAACAGCCTTCACGAGATCATGGCCGTATTTGCGGCCACCGGCGCCTTTCTTTCCTTTTTCCATCAAGGCTCTCTGGGCGGGATGTTCGGCGTCATGTACGCACGGCCGTTCGCAGCGCGCGAGGGGTTTTACGTCTGGCCATGGACCTTCTTCCTGTTTTTCTTATCGGCCATTGCCTGCGGACCGTGTTTTACCATTCTGTGCGCCAAGCTCACCGAATTTCTAGGCCGCAAAAAACTGGTCCCGGACAAGGCGATCCAGACCCTTGCCAAGATCGCGGCCTGGCTGCTGTCGGGTTATATGGTCCTGAAAATATTCGACACCCTGGGATGGATGTACGGGGTCGTGCCTCGTGCCGGTCAGACATTTATGGACTTTTACCGGGAAGGGCCCTACGGCGTGTGGCTGGTGGTGGTTGAAATTCTCATCTGCGGTGTTGTGCCGGCCATCATGCTCATGACCCCTAAACTCAGACAAAACCAGGGCTGGCTCATTGTCGCCTGCCTGTTGAATTGTACGGGCATTGTACTGAACCGATTCGTTTTCATCGTCGTGACCCTTGCGATCCCGGTCCTGCCTTTTGACAGGTTCTGGGGCTATCTGCCCACATGGCAGGAATGGGGCATCGGCATGGCGGTGGTCGGATACGGATTCCTGCTCTTCTCGCTGGCGTATCGGTACCTGCCGGTATTTCCCAAAGAGCGGGAGTTGAACGCGGTTGGGGAGTGAGACTCGTTCCGCAGAGCCCAGCTCCGCGAACAGGCGTCCGGCATCGGGATGCCCCCTCGGAGGGGGCTCAAATTTCAATCTATGAATCAGCTTAAGCTGATTCAAACCGAAATCTTTTTTATACGTCCGTATGCAACACGTGACCTGTCATTCCCGCGAAGGCGGGAATCCAGATCTCCGATTGGCTGGATCCCCGCCTTCGCGGGGATGACAGGGGTGCGCGAGGATGACGGAAAAAGGGTTTGAAAAGGAGAAGAAAAATGACGCCCTTTAGCTTCGAATGGCAATGGAACGTGGAATACCTGCTCTTCATGGGCCTGCTTTACGTGGCCCTCGGAATCATTGTTGTCGGCCTCCATGTTGCCGCGATTAAGACCATTCTGCATGTTTTCGGCTTTATGCGCGAGCGCCACTTCGACCACTAATGGGAAACGGGAAACAAGTTTCCCCTTTCCTATGTGATGAAAAGCCGCCGACAATGTCAGCGGCTTTTCATTGGTAGCGCTCAAAAGTCCTCGTTATTCTTCCTCAAGCCCTCGCTTATCCTAAATAAATAATAAAGATATCACCACAGAGCACACAGAGACTAGCGGTTAAAAAATTTACAAAGCCCGGATGCTAATTTCATGAAGTTATCGGGAATCGAAACCGGGCTGCTGGTTAATTTTAATGTGAAAATGCTTAAAGACGGAATTAAATAGTTTAAAATATAATTTTCTGTGTTCTCTGTGCTCTCTGTGGTGAATATTTTTCGATATTCTTACTTCCATATCACCGTATCCCGCCGCCAGTGCTTGCTGTCCCGAGAGGGATAATCCAGGTTGTAGTGGAGGCCCCGGCTCTCTTTTCTGAGTGAGGCGCACGCGATGATCATTTCCGCCACCAGCGCAAGGTTCCGAAGTTCCAGAAGATCGCTGCTCACGGTGAAGTTCCAGTAATACTCCTTGATTTCCTCCTGAATATTGTCTACCCGCGTTCTGGCCCGGACGAGGCGTTTGTTCGTCCTGACGATTCCCACGTAGTTCCACATAAAACGACGGATTTCGTCCCAGTTGTGGGATACCACCACCAGCTCCTCGCTGTCCGTGGCGCCGCCCGGGTCCCAATGGGGGGCGCTGGGCGGGGCCTTCGGTTCTTCGCCGGATACCTTTTCCCTGGAATGGTCGGCGGACCGCCTGGCAAAAACCAGGGCTTCGAGCAGAGAGTTGCTTGCCAGGCGGTTGGCGCCGTGCAGGCCCGTGCAGGCCACCTCGCCGATCGCGTACAGATTGTCCAGATTGGTGAGGCCGTTTTCATCCGTCAGCAGACCCCCGCACATATAATGGGCCGCTGGGACCACCGGAATGGGCTCGCGGGTGATATCGATCTGAAACCCCATGCACGTCTCGTAGATATGGGGAAAACGGTTACGGACGAAATCCGGGGGCTTGTGGGAAATATCCAGGTAAACGCAGTATTCGCCGCTCTTTTTCAGTTCCATGTCAATGGACCTGGCCACGATGTCCCTGAAGGCCAGGTCCTTGAGGGGATGGTACCGCTCCATGAACCGTCGTCCCTTCCCATCCAGGAGGACCCCGCCCTCACCCCGCACCGCCTCTGAGATCAGAAAATTCTTGGCCTGGGGGTGGTACAGGCACGTTGGATGGAACTGCACGAATTCCATGTTGGCCGCCTTGACGCCGGCCCGGTATCCGACGGCCACGCCATCCCCCGTGGCGATGTCGGGATTGCTCGTGTATCGGTAGACCTTTCCCGCGCCCCCCGTCGCCAGCACGGTGATCCGGGCCAGAAACGTGCTGACCGTATTATCATCGATATCGAGCACATATGCCCCCCAGCAGCTTTCGCGCGTCTCGCTGGTGACCATGCCGCGCTTGATGATCCTGGACTGCGTGATAAGATCGATGGCCATGTGGTTTTCGAAAATACGGATGTGGGCATTCTCTTCGGCCCGTTGGAGCAGAATTCGCTCGACCTCGCGGCCGGTCAGGTCTTTCGTATGGACGATGCGCCGTCTGGAATGGCCTCCTTCCCGACCCAGGTCGAGGTTCTCCCGGTTGCTCGACTGGTGCGAAAAATGAACCCCCATGGCGATCAGCTCCCGAATCCTGGCCGGTCCGTCCTGCACCACGCGTTGCACGATATCCTCGTGGCACAGACCGTCCCCCGACTCCAGGGTGTCCTTGACATGTGCTTGAAAACTGTCTTCCGGATCGAAGACCGAGGCAATGCCCCCCTGGGCATAGTTGGTGGACGCCTCGGTCTTGTCCTTTTTGGTGACAATGGTCACGGTGCCCGACTTCGCCGCCTCCAGTGCGAAACTGAGTCCGGCGATGCCGGTGCCGATAACCAGAAAATCGCTTCGTACCTCCATAACCTCTCCTTTTATTGACACACGTCCGCTTCTCTTCTAGATTAGCGGAATGAACTCACAGGTTTCCGCAATTGTCTTCGACTGTGACGGCGTGATGTTCGACTCCCGCCAGGCCAATGTCAATTTTTACAACCACCTGCTGGCCCGTTTCAATCTGCCTCCCATGGACGAGTCGGATGTTTCGGTGGTTCATATGAGAACGGCCGAGGAATCGGTGCGCCATATCTTTAAAGGGACCCCCCACGAAGAAGAGGCCCAGGCTTACCGCCTGGTCGTGGACTACACCCCTTTCATTCGGGACATGGTCATGGAACCGGGATTGAAGGAACTCCTGGCGTTGCTCAAGCAGCGGCACCGCCTCGCCGTCGCCACCAATCGCAGCACGACCATCGGCCAGGTGCTGGAATCGTTCGGCCTGGCGGCCTATTTCGATATGGTCGTCTCCTCCCTGGACGTCCGGAGACCCAAACCCCACCCCGAGCCTCTTTTAAAAATCCTCGATTTCTTTCAGTTACCGCCGGAAGCGGCAGTCTATATCGGGGACTCCCCCATAGACGGCGAAACCGCCCGGGCCGCTCGGGTGCCCTTCATCGCTTACAA
>JAFDKD010000597.1 GCA_019307165.1 Deltaproteobacteria bacterium
ATGGGGCAACCGAAAAACCCCAGGTCCCCCATTTTGCGTACGATGTCCCCCTGGAACCGGTGCTCCCGCTCATCTTCCTCGACACGCGACAGGATCTCTTTCTGGACGAACTTTCTGGCCAAGTCTTGGATGGCGACAATCTCTTCGCTCAGTTTCATTTGCTTGTTATCTCCTTTATGATTTCCCAGACGGAAAAACCCTAGATTTCGAGGCCCACACGGAATCCTTCCTTAACCGCATCTGCAATTCGCCGTGGATTCACGCAATCCCCCACCAGGTAAAGGGGCGCTGTCAACCCATCGAGTTTCGTTGCCAGCGAGGCATCCGACCGCGAACCGGCGGCGATCACAACGGTGTCCGCTGAAAGGGACTGTTGCTTGTTTCTCCGGGTGGTAATCGTGAGGCCCTCATCAGTTATAGGCCCGCATGTGGCTCCCGTGACCATGGTCACTCCCTGCTTGGCCAGGTTATAAAGTAGAAAGTGTCTTGCCAGGTGAGATAACCTTGCGGCTTCCATCCCGCCAGGCCCCCCGCCGATCACAACAAGGGACTTTTTCTTGCGGGCAGGGCTAATGGAAATCTCGTTTTCCCTTCCCATAAACGCGTTAACGGCACATCGTATCGGCTTTCCCGTCTCAAGCGTCTCTACGCAATGGTTGCAGTACAGGCAAGGTGTAATCTCATTTTCCCTGTCTTCCGCTATCTTTCTCGGCCACAAAGGATCGGCCAGGAGCTGCCTCCCCATAGCGATCATGTCCACCCTACCCTCGGAGAGGACCTTTTCGGCCGTCTCCCGGGTATGGATGCGACCGACGCCGATCACGGGGACGGACACGCTTTGTTTGATCCTCTCCGCGCAAGGAACGTACGCTGCCGGGGGCCACTCTTCTCCCGGACAGGGCATGAAATGGGCCGAAGGGGCGGGCTGGTAGTTGGCTTCGTGACCGTAAGAGACGTCGATGACATCAATTCCCGCCTTTTCCAACTCAATGCAGAGCTCTGTACATTCCTCTAGGGTATAGCCTCCGGGCAACCCCTCCTCGGCGCTCAATCTCCAGAAAAACGGGTAATCCTCGCCCATGGCGCACCGGATCGCCCGCGCCGCCTCGATACTGAAACGCATTCGCCCTGCCATGTGGCCGCCGTACCCGTCACTGCGATGGTTGTCGATGGGGGAAAAAAACTGGTGAGGCAGGTTGTGCCCGTGGCACGCGTGCATCTCGACAAAATCGAACCCGGCCTCTTTCACCTTCTTTGCGGCCGCGGCATACCTGGAAATGATGTCATCGATGTCCCCGGTTGTAAGCTCACGGCAATAAGCCTGGGTCTCCTTCAGAATGGGAAGAATGACCTGGGCCCCCGGAGGTGTTCCCGGAGACGGCGCAACCCATTCCTGTACGACACCCTCATCCCAGTATTCGGGATATTGGTTGGTGTATAGTAGCTGAAGGCCGATCTTTACGTCCTGCGCCTGCACGGGCTCCGCCACCCACCGGTGGAAGGAACGGGCGAACCCGTTGCTGAGCAGCGCGTCAACGAGCACTGCGCCGATCACAATGGCGCCTACACCCCCCTTTTTTGCACGCTTCTCGTAGAATGCCATGGAAACGCCCCTGACCAGGCTGAAGTTGGTTCCCATGGGCGCCCGATCCTGTTTTTCAGGATCATGTTGCGGATGGTGATGGGCTCAAAAAGGCTTGGCATATTTTCCCTCTTCGCAACAGTCCGGCCGGTTTTTACTTCAGCCCGAGGTTGCGGGCGATAATCAAACGCTGGATTTCAGAGGTCCCTTCCACGATTTCCCAGAGTCTGGCCTCCCTGTAATGCCTTTCCACTGCGTAGTCGCGAATAAAACCATACCCGCCAAAAACCTGGACCGCTTTGTTTGCAACCCGTTGCACCATCTCACTGGTATATAGTTTGGCCCAGGATGCCTCCTTGGTGTACTCCTGCTCCTGGTCGGCCATCCAAGCGCCGTTATAGGTCAGCAGCCTGCCGGCTTCGATATCCATGGACATGTTCGCCAAATAGGACTGGATGGCGCCGAGGGCGCCGATGCTCTTACCAAAGGCTTTTCTCCGCTTCGCATAGTTCAAGGCCTCGTTAAAAGCTGAATGCGCGATACCCAGTGCGCTCGCGGCGCAGCTGAGCCTGCCTTCGTTGAGGGACTTCATCAGGTTCACAAAACCGACCCCCTCCTGCCCCAGCCGGTTTCGGCCGGGCACCCGGCAGTCCTTGAAAGAGAGTTCCGCGGTTTCCGATCCCCTGGTGGCCATTTTTCGCAACTTTCTTACCACCGCGAAGCCGGAAGTACCCTTCTCTACGACGAGGAGTGTGATGCCTTTGACACCTTTTGAGGGATCTGTCTTAGCGGCCACGACCACGAAGTCCGCAATGCCCCCGTTGGTGATAAACAGCTTGGTTCCGTTGATGACGTAATCATCCCCTTCTCTTTTTGCCGTACATGCGATGTTTGCTGCGTCCGACCCAGCGCCGGGTTCCGTCAGTGCGAAAGCGGAGACCTTTTCTCCCCGGATGGCCGGAACCAACCATTGTTGGCGTTGGTCCTCGTTTCCGAACAGATACACCGGCAGCGTGGCCATGCCGGCCTGGAGACCGATACCCGCGGTCAGTCCCGCCGATACCCGGTTCATTTCCTCGATAAAGATGCAGTAGCTGACAAGGCCTTCGCCCATGCCGCCGTATTCCTCGGGAAAGCGGATTCCGAGATAGCCGCTTTGGCCCAGGATTTTCCAGAGTTCCATGGGGAAGGTTTCCGTCTCCTCGGCGGCCTCGGCGAAAGGCGTGAGTTCTTTCTTGGCGAAGGCTCGAACTTCCTGCCTGAATAACCGCTGTTTTTCCGTGAAAAATGGATCCATTAAGCTCCCCCACCCTGTTTGCGCGTCCGTGGAGCGTTATTGCCCTGACCCCTTACCTGCTGCGAAGGCTCATATGACGGTCACCTCCTGCCCCACAAGGCAAGGAAACCGTAAGAGCAGGGCCTCGAACCTCGAAACGTCTTGGCTGAATGCCCCCTACAACCTTTCATCATGTTCCAGCGCATCCATTCGCATCAGTTCCCGCCCGATGACCAACAGTTGAATTTCCGAGGCCCCCTCGTAAATTCTCGGGGCTCTCACTGCACGATACAGGTGTTCGATTCTGGACCTTTTGTGAACCCCGATGCCCCCGTGGATC
>JAFDKD010000598.1 GCA_019307165.1 Deltaproteobacteria bacterium
TGCGGATGATATCCTGGGACAAAAGTAATCCATTGGCAGCATATAGAAAAGCATAATAAGCTCGAGATACTGCAATCCCAAAATAGCCACCCTCCAGATTATATTGGGCGCCGCCAAGCTCCTCTTGAGCAGATTTCAAATAGAGTTCGATTGTTTTAAGATTTTGCATCGCTCAAATTATAGCATTAAGTTTTTCCAAGATGGCAGGCTAAACATCCCAGTAGGGCAGGTTTCCTACCTGCCGCAAGGGCTGCTATGAAATCAAGAGAGGGACCCCCCCCTTCAGAATTCCGAATTTTGGACCGAGTCTCATCCCCTCGTCAACCGCAATTAAAAATTCGGAATTCTCCAAACCCAAAACCCCCATATAATATGGGTATTCACAAAATCTTCAGGCATATCATTGTCCACGCGGTATAATCAAACCTCAAGGATATGCACCCTCAACCGGTCGTATTCTTTTTTTTATGAAGTTCAAATCTTAAGTGAATGCCTGAAAGAAATACAAAAAAGAATGATAAAAAATTCGGCATTCACACAGGCAATGCGGTAAACCCTGATCGATTTATTTTAAACGACCGCGCATTGCTCTTAACCGCGATGGAAGTATAATGAAAATGAACCTACACACTGAAGAACCTGACCCTCAACCTCTGCCAACCACAGACTGGCACACCTTGGGGGTGGAAGAAACTTTTACCAATGCTTTGGATCCAGTTGAATGACTTTGTGATCTACTTGCTCCTGATCGCAGCCGTCATCTCTGCATTTTTGGGAGATTGGGTCGAGGCCGCAGCCATCATGGCCATCGTCGTTCTGAACGCCGTCATGGGCATCGTCCAGGAACGGCGCGCGGAAGAGGCCCTGGCTGCCCTCAAAGAATTAGCTTCTCCGGAGGCTAACGTGGTCCGAGATGGGCACCGCATCACCGTCTCCGCCAAGGAACTGGTCCCCGGGGACGTTGTCTTCTTGGAAGCCGGCAACTATATCCCTGCCGATGTCCGGCTAGTGAGTGCCGTCAACCTGCGGATCGACGAAGCCGCCCTGACGGGCGAATCGGTCGCCTCCCAAAAAGAAGCCAACCTCATCCTGGATGCTGACGCCCCGCTGGGAGACCGCAAAAACAGCGCCTTTATGGGCACAGTGGTCACCTACGGCCGCGGCCAGGGTGTCGTCGCCAGCACCGGCATGGGCACCCAGATCGGCCTGATCGCAGAGATGCTCCAGGCGGTTGAAGAAGAACAGACCCCCCTGCAGAAACGCCTGGACCAGTTGGGTCGCTCCCTCGGCTGGGCCGCTTTGGCAATCAGTGCCCTGGTCTTCGTAGTGGGCTGGATGCGCGGCACCCCGCCCCTGGATATGTTCATCATCGCCGTCAGCCTGGCAATCGCAGCTGTCCCTGAAGGCCTGCCCGCCGTGGTCACCATCAGCCTGGCGCTGGGAATGCGCGAGATGATCAAGCGCAACGCCCTGATCCGCCGGCTCTCTTCCGTGGAAACTCTGGGCTCTGCCACCGTGATCTGCTCCGACAAGACCGGCACCCTGACCCAGAACGAAATGACGGTCACCCGTGTAGCCGCCGACGGCGAATACATCTCGGTGACCGGCAGCGGCTACGGCCTCAAAGGCGACTTCACTTGTGATGGCAAACCCGTCCAGCTGACAGATTACCCCGCCATCCTGACCACCCTCTGGATCGGGGCCCTCAACAACGATGCCACCCTGGAACTGGAGTCATACAAGGATGGCGAATCGACCTACCGCATGGTGGGCGATCCCACAGAAGGCGCTCTGATCGTAGCCGCCGGAAAAGCCGGCGCCCTGCCAAGCCCCTTGAACAACGCTTACCCCCGTGTCGAAGAGATCCCCTTCGATTCTGAACGCAAGCGCATGGTCACGGTCCACTCGGTCGATGACCCCCACCCTGATGATATTTCCCCCTTCTATGATGATGATGTCCGGACCTGGTACGTGATCACCGAAAAAGGCGCCCCCGATATCGTCCTGGAGCAGTGCACCCACTACCAGAACCGCAACGATGAAGCCGTGTCCCTGGACGCTGAACAGCGCCGCCGCATCATGCAGGCTAACGATACCATGACGGCCGACGCTCTGCGGGTCTTGGGAGTGGCTTACCGCGCTGTCCAGGAGCTGGATGATGATGACGATGGCATCTTTGAAGATGACATCGAAAAAGAAATGATCTTTGTCGGCCTGATCGGAATGATCGACCCGGCCCGGCCCGAAGTTCCCCCCGCGCTCTCGAAAGCCCGTTCCGCCGGAATCCGCACCGTCATGATAACCGGCGACTACCCCAACACTGCCCGCGCCATTGCGGGCGATATTGGCCTCCTCCAGGAAGGTCACCGGGTCCTCACCGGCAGCCAGCTCAACCAGATGGACGACCAGACCCTCAGGGAAGAAGTAAAAAACACCGATGTCTTCGCCCGGGTCTCCCCCCAGCACAAGATGCGCGTCGTCCAGGCCCTGAGGGCCAATGGCGAAGTTGTCGCTATGACGGGGGATGGCGTCAACGATGCCCCCTCCATCAAGCAGGCCGATATCGGCGTTGCCATGGGCATCACCGGCACCGATGTCACCAAAGAGACCGCCGACATGGTGCTGACCGACGACAACTACGCCAGCATCGTTTCCGCAGTCGAGCAGGGCCGCGTCATCTACAGCAACATCCGCAAGTTTGTATACTACCTGCTCTCCTGCAACCTGGCAGAGATTGCCATCATTTTCCTGGCGACCCTGGCCGGTCTACCCTCCCCGTTGACGGCCATCCAATTATTGTGGTTGAACCTGATCACAGACGGCGCCCCCGCCCTGGCATTGGGTGTGGAGAAGGGCGACCCCGATATCATGGAGAATAAACCCCGCCCCCCCACAGAGCCGATCATCAACAAGCAGATGCAGCTTGGTATCGTGGTCCAGACCATAGCGATCACTTCAGCCACCCTGCTGGCTTACTGGATCGGGCTCCAAATTTTCTCAGATACACACGGGATCCCCGAGACCATGGCCTTCGTGACCCTCTCCTTTTCGGAACTGCTGCGGGCCTTCACCGCCCGTTCGGAGAACTACCCCATCCTGAAGATCGGGGTATTCAGCAACCGCAGCATGAACTGGGCCGTCATCTCCTCGCTGGTCCTCCTCCTGGCAGTGGTCTACCTCCCCTTCCTAAACAGGATCTTCGACACCATCCCGCTGGGCTGGGCCCAATGGCAGTTCGTCCTGCCCCTACTCATCGTCCCCGCCGTCGCCGCCGAACTCACCAAGCTCTTCACCTCCCGCCGCAATAAAGCCGCCCGCGCCTGAGGACTATCCTGAAACCCAAAATGCCCCCGAAGCCCAAAACTTCGTGGGCATTTTTTCTTTGATCCCCCCTCGCAAATCCGGCATTGCGATCGGACAGTCGAACCCAGTTCGCACGTAATTCCCTATCCCCGCTCTAAAAAACCTTAGCGCCTTCGTGTGAGCATGCCCTCCGCGAAGCGCCACCTCCACGTAGCGCCACCTCCACGTAGCGCCACCTTGGGTGGTGGGTGGTGGGTGGTGGGGAATTGAGGTGAAAGTTTTTCACGACAGTCTGTCATGGTAGTTTATCCAAACCCGAAAGGTTTTTTTGTGGATTTGATCATTTCAGGATTAAAAAAATAATAAAGGCTCTTCAGTTATCAATTGTATTCGTAAACCTTTCGGGTTTTTAGAATTCTTCTTCATCCTCACCGGGTTTGTATTCTAAATGCAAAGATTCAAAGGTCTCACGATCTCCAAAAGCTGCAATCACCTCATCTCGGTTCAATCTTGTCGGTTGAGCCATGTTTCTGAGGATTATAGTGGATATATAAGACAAGCCGCTGGAAATAGGCCTGATCCTTGACCAATTTTCTGTGGAACGGTTTCTCGAACAGGCTGCCCGTCCGTTGGTTGACTTTGTTGAAGGCTTTTGTGTATGTGTTAAACAGGTTTCCGAAGCTGTGACTGGGGGACTTTGGCAGTTTATTATGTTTGGATCCTTGTGTTTTCCCTAGATTGGCATCTTTGAATAACTGCTGAATTTCATCCTCTGTTTTGACACGCACTAAAAAATGGAAATGATTGGGCAGCAGGCAGTAAGCATATGTGTCCACAACAGGGTACAGATTCCGGGTATATAGCTGCAGGAAGTAATGGTAATTGCGTTCCAGTGGAAATATGGTCTCCCGATTGTTGCCGCGGTTGTAGATATGGTAGTACTGATCGTGTTCAAGGCGTGTAGTTATCGACATAGCGAATATCTAAACCCGAAAGGTTTTTATTAGGGGTTTTAATAATTTAGGATCGTATATAACAAAAGTGCCTTTCAATAACCCGAACCATTGGTAAACATCCAAGAAGTAATGGTAATTGCGTTCCTGGAGAAATATCGTCTCCCGGTTATTGCCGCGGT
>JAFDKD010000072.1 GCA_019307165.1 Deltaproteobacteria bacterium
GGTTATGAGTTCCGCTTCGGTCTCTAATATTGAATCCAGGATTTTTCTGAAAAACGGATAAAAGGTTTCCGTGCGGCGGAAGTCGGAATGGAGTCCGCCCATGGTGAATTCTATTGGGGGTCAAAAACAAATTGATGCGTCGAGCCGTAGGCTTCTGGATATACGTCCTTCCAGAGTTCGACAACCTCCTGAACATCCTTGCCGCCCATGTAGCGCATGCTAAGGTCGCTGTTTGAAAAATTGTTTGTGCCCGCCAATTTCGGCCATTTGACGTGAAATTCTCCGATATCTTTCAATTGACACGACTGCCCCATTGCCTTGTACGGTCCATATCCGGACAAGTTGAGCGTAAACGCCATCACCAGCCCTCCTTCTCATTAGTATAGGGGATCACCATTTGATTACCAGACCCGGTGTATGTCGTATGCCGAAAGACAAGTGTCCCTGCTCAGCAATTGCATGTCTTCGACGATGGCTTGAGCGATTAACATGCGATCAAACGGATCCCTGTGATGAAAAGGGAGTTTTGCCAACCTCTCACAGTGCGGCATATCAATCGGCAACCACTGAATGGCATTGGCTTCCATCTCGCTTTGGACCGCTTCATACCACCCTTTTTTCATGGAAATTTTGCCCAGGCTTATTTTGATACACATCTCCCACAAGCTGGCAGCGCTGAAAAAAAGTTCGTTTCCAGAGTTCAGGAATGTTTTTCGGGCCTTTTCGCTTAGCCTGTGGTCGCCGCTGAGCAGCCAGAGAAATGCATGGGTGTCCAGAAGCACTTTCATTCCATGTACTCCTTGAAATCCTCCAGGGGCGCGTCAAAATCCTCCGCCATGTTCAGGACCAATCCTTTGGCATTCCCGATTTTTCTTTCCTTTCGGGCTGCCGGCAAAACTTCGAGACGGACGACCGGCTTGTTGCCCCTGGCGATGATGACCTCTCTGCCGTTAAGCGCCGCCTGGATAAGCTTTGAAAGCTGAGTCTTGGCTTCATGAATATTGACTTGAAGGGGTTCCATCCTCATACCTCCCGCTACAACCCGTTACTTAGCTAATCTAATTAGCCAACTTGACTCTGTCAAGAAATATCATGTCATCTGTTTGATATGGCAAAAGCCTAAGTTCAATCTTCCACACCGTTTGAGGCGTATCATTTCACCCGTTCTGAGAATGACTTGACCGCCGCCATGTATTCCCGCAGGCCCCGCATGAAAATGTCGTTGTGATTGGCGCCGGGGATCTTGAGCAGGGTCTTATCTTCTGCCGGCGAGGCGTCGTACAGGGCCTGCCCGTCCGAAAAAGGGATGATGTGGTCGAACTCGGCATGGATAACGAGCGTGGGCTTGTCATAAGCCCTGATCTTGTCCACGTTTCCAAAACCGGCAGCTTCGGTGAAACCCAGGGCGTCCGGGTCGATCCCCAGCAGGCGAAGCAGGGGGCCCGCAAAGGCGAAGCCGCTCTCGACGATGAGTCCGTCGATCGCTTCGCCGTAATGGCGCACCAGTTCCAGGGCCGAGGCACTGCCCAGAGACCTGCCCATGACGATGAACGGCCCCGTACAGCCGTTTTCCGCCAGCCAGCCCTTGGAAAAATCATAAATCACGTGGCAGTCTCTCATCATGGCCGTGACCGTGGGGCGGCCCGTGGAGCGGCCGTACCCCCGGTAGTCCACAGCCAGAAAATTCATGCCCGTTTGGTTGTACATGGGGCCCATCTCGTCATAATCCGAGACGATCTCCCCGTTTCCGTGAAAGAACAGAATAGAGGGAGATGCTTTGTCGTGAACATGGAACCTGCCGCCGATAACGGCATCGTCCCCCACGGGGATCATCACATCTTTTGCGGATGGCGAGCCACCGCGCCCCTCCCACTCGGGTCGAGGGTGAAATAAAAACATGAGGATCTCCGGTCGGTCCAAGGCCGAGTAGTCAACGGTCGTGAGGTCAATCATGCATTTTCCTTCTTGGTCGTATGAACATCATAACGTCGATCCGGCTTCCCTACTTGCTCATTTCCCCCAAATGTTCACACCGGCTTGCGGGCGATCAGCTGGGCGACCGCCCGTGGCGGATCGGCCTTTATCCCCTCGAAGTGGCGGATACACTCAAAGTCGGCGAACCATTCCATCAGCTCTCCCGGCCTGAGTAGAAAATCCGGGTTCGTGGGCTTGCCGAACCTGGGTTGGTCCACGGTGAACGTCTCATACATGATCAGACCACCGTCCGCCAAAGAGCGTTTGATGCCGGGGATCAACGGCCGGTGAAGGTACCGAAAGATCAAGACGGCGCCAAATTCGCGCCCCGCGAACGGATCCTTCCCTTCCCGCTCAAGGTCAATCTCCCAGGTGTCGACCTTGACACCCGATTTGGTTGCCGACTCTTGGGCCTGTGCCAGTGCTGACGCAGACTGATCAGCCAGTATGACTCGAAGGCCGCGGGATGCCAGAAAGAGTCCGTTTCCGCCGTAGCCGCAGGCCAGGTCGAGCACGGGGGCGCTGATCTCCCCGGTGGTAAAAAGCGCCGCGTTATCAAGCAGCAGGCGGGCCGGTTCCGTCCCTTTTTCCTGAAAAATGGCTGCCATATTCCGTACCTGCACGACTCCTTTTAATGACCTTTTCACGTCTGAAAAAACCTCTCCATTGTAAACCGGAAATTTGTAATGACAACACATTTTCATTTGGGATAGAATTCTTGCCATCTGACAACCGGATAGCTGTTTCAAAGGCCCGCAAACGGACCATTGCCCGACACAAGGCAATCTATTTATTATTGTTGATTGCTGATTGACGATTTATGGAATATTTACCAATTAAATCGAAAAGCGTGTCCCATTACCCGTCATCCCCCGCCGAATTCTTGGCGGATATATCGTCGTGTTCAGAAGGCCTTTGAACCCTTGGAGAAGGATCCCATGAATCAACGCCCAACCCTTTCGGATGAACGTTACAAGGCGTTTATCGAAAACATCAACGATGGAATCTATGAACTGGATATCCACGGCAATTTCACCTATTTCAACAACGCCTTATGCGAGGTATTGGGATTTCCGCGGGAGGAGATCCAATTTCAAAATTTCAGCAAATTCATGAATGAAAAGAGGGCAAACGCCGCCTTCGAGGTCTTCAACCGGATTTTCAAAACCGGCAAGGGGATCTCGGATCTCATGTGGAAAATCATAGACAAGGCGGGCAACAGCCGAAGGATTGAACTATCGGCCAATCTTGTCAAGAACAGCGAGGGAGCCGTCGTCGGCTTCCGGGGGATTGCCCACGATGTAACGGATAAATTCCGCACCCTGGAGGCGCTTCGCCGCTCCGAACTGCGCTACAGGACCCTGCTCGATTTCGTCCCATATCCAATTGTGGTGTTTTCCCAGGACGGGCGGGTCTTCTACCTGAACCCCAGCTTTAGCGAAACATTCGGCTGGACCTTTGAAGAACTCAAGGGGAAACGAATTCCATACGTCCCCCCGGACATGAAACAGGACGTCAGTGAAGGCATACGGAAACTCTTCGAGGAAAAGCTTATCCTTCGGCATGAAACCCGGCGTTTGACCAAGGACGGCCGGACCCTGGACGTGGTCATGCGCGCGGCCCTTTTCACGGAATCGGAAGACGATCCGGCCGGGGAGCTGGTCATCCTCAGAGACATTACCCTTGAAAAGCGCATGGCCAAGAACAATGAAGCCATGCTCAGAATCAGCCGGGCACTCCCCGAGCATCCGGACCTGGAAGACCTTCTCGATTTTGTCAGCGGGGAAGTCAAGCAGTTGCTCAATTCGGAAGGCGCCCTGGTTATACTGCTGGATCAGGAAAAAAACGAACTTTTCTTCCAGGGAGCGGCATACGACGACACCGCCACGATAAAGCGCGTAAAGGAGATCCGATTTCCCATTGACAAACTGGTGGCGGGACAGGTCATCAAGACCGGCCAACCGATCATCGTCTCCGATGCGTCCAAAGACCCTGAACTCCATCGGGAGCGGGACGAAAAGCTTGGATATCATACGAAAAATCTGCTCCAGGTGCCGTTGAGAAGCAGCGACCGGATCATCGGCACCCTTTGCGCAATCAACAAAAAGGACGGGGCATTCGAGCAAAGGGATGTGGAACTGTTGAACATGGTGGCGGGGACGGTGGTGTTGTCCATCGAAAACGCGCGGTTTTCCGAAGAATTAAAATCGGCCTATCGTGAGGTGTCCGGGATGAACCGCGTCAAGGACAAGGTGATCAATCATCTTTCACACGAATTAAAAACGCCTGGAGCGGTCCTTTCCGCGTCCCTGAACATTCTCGAAAGACGCCTTGCCCCCCTCCTTCGGGAGGACGCCTGGAAACCCGCCATGGAAAGGGCAAAGCGAAACCTGGGCCGGCTGCTGGACATCCAGTACCAGGTGGAAGACATCGTCCGTGATCGCGAGTACAAGACTCATGCCATCCTCTCCCTTCTGCTCGACGAGTGCACGGATGAAATCGAGGCGCTGGCCGCCGAAGAGGTCGGGCAAACGCCGTTGGTCCAGCGCATCGGGCAGAGAGTGGAGGAAATCTTCGGCCCCAGGGACAGTGTGCCCACAATGATCGGGCTCAATGAATACGCAGAAAAACGTCTTGAAAAACTACGCAAGGCGTCCCGCCACCGCAACGTGGACGTAACGCTTTTGAACCAGCCCGCGCCTCAAGTTTGCCTGCCGCCGGATGTGCTCGACAAAATCTTTGACGGGCTTGTGAAAAATGCCGTTGAAAACACGCCGGATGAGGGAAAGATAGAGATACGGATACAGAAAAGCGGAGAGGGAACCGAACTCATCGTTCAAGATTTCGGCGTCGGTATCACGACCGACAACCAGAGACGGATATTCGAGGGCTTTTTCACGACACAGGAAACCCTGGACTACTCCTCGAAGAGGCCTTTCGATTTCAACGCCGGAGGCAAGGGCGCGGACCTCCTGCGCATGAAAATCTTTTCAGAGCGCTACAATTTCAAAATAGACCTCCACTCCGCCAGGTGCGGGGGCATTCCCGAGGCAGGAGACAAATGCCCCGGGAAAATATCCGACTGCGAATTCTGCAAGCAAGAAGAGGACTGCCTGCGTTCCGGCCAGACCACTTTCAGACTCTATTTTCCGCCCGCATCAGCCTCGGATTGTCAATGAGGCCCATAGTACCCGGTTTGAGGTCCCCGAAGGGGGCACTGCAATTACCGGCTTCTGAAAGTAATGCACCATGCACCCATTAGGTGTCGGGTGTCAGGTGTCAGGGAAGGATTTATTTTATGCAAACGCTGGGAAATCAAGTAGGGGAAATCCCAGCAGCAACAGAATGCCACGTCGAAGTCTATTATTCGCGCTGACACCTGAAAACCGACACCTGTCGAAGATCCCGCCGTTGTTGGGCGGGGAAACCTTATTTCGACATTGGCATAGCCGGATAACCCTAACTTGGCCCACAGGACTAGGTTTTTCAGATAGAAGAAATTACCATCTCGGCCTTGGCGGAGGGACGACTCTTACTATCCGCACCCGATGCTTTTTTTGAACCGGGCCTCGCAGGCGGCTTCGATCTCCTCCGGGCTTGCTTCGCGTACATCCAAAATTTCAAGGTCCATGGACACGGAAATGCCGGCCATGGGCTTATTGAAATCCACCAGGACGTTTTCCGCTTCCACCTTCAGCACCTTGAAGGAAACCAGACAGCCTTTTTTCATCTGCCGGTACAACTGCCCCTCTTTGAGCCGCTGCTTGACGAGTCCTTTTTTGGGGATCTCTCTGATCAAATCGGGGTCGTGACTGCCGTAGATCTCCTCCGGCGGTATGTTGACACCCACCCGGTCTCCCGTCTTTTTACCTTCCAGGGCGTTTTCGAGGGCGGGCGCCTGGCAATCGACGCCGAAAATAAATTCGTGGGTTTCCGGAGGCCTTTCCTTGCCGGTACCATCCGGAAAATGGCTCCGCATGACATATCTCATGGTAACCGCTTTGTTTGCTTGAATCGCTTCCATCGTCAGCTGATCTCCAGAATTTCATATTCCTGGACGCCCCCCGGAGCCCTGGCCTTTATCTCATCTCCCTCCGATTTTCCGATCAAGGCCTGCCCCAAGGGCGATGTCACCGATATTTTGCCCTGTTCGGGGGCCGATTCATAGGGACCGAGAAGCTGGTAGGAAACCTCCTCGTCGGTCTGGAGGTTGTAAAGCAACACCGTGCGGCCGAAGACCACCAGGTCCGTCGGCCCTTCATTCACGTCAATGACCTCGGACTTTCCGATAACCGACTTCAGTTCATTGATCCTGCCCCCCAAAAAGGCCTGTTTTTCCTTGGCCGCATGGTATTCCGCGTTTTCGCTCAAATCACCGTGCGCTCGCGCCTCCTCTATGGCTCGGATATTTTTCGGGCGTTCCACCTTTTTCAGATGGACCAATTCCCGTTTAAGTTTTTCGAGCCCCTCCCGTGTAATCGGGTTCTTCTCCATCTAACGATTTCTCCTCTGGAAATCAGATAACGCCCAATTCCGTTAATGGATGGGCACGAACTCGTTTTCATCCGGAATGGACGCCAACTGATTTCGGTTCATTCGGGCTTTAAGCGCACCCTATACCCGGCAAACGCATATATATCGTAAAAACATAATATTTCTGACCGTATATGCAATATATTTTCTAAACTGGGCAATGCCCTCCCGGCCGGAAATTTGCCATTCTCAAGTATTCGCGAGGATTGAAGGCTCCGGGCGTGCACATAGGGCCCCGCACTAAAGCGGCGCGTGATGCGTCGATGACGGGCGCCCGCAGGCCTTGTCCGGCGCAGATCTAAGAGGTCTGCTGGAGAAAACCTCGAATCTGATCGTACGCCCCGGGGCCCGCCACCAGCAGGTGGTCGGTAATTCGCTGCCCATCCAGGTATTCGTTGAGGTAAAACGGGGTCCCGTCCATCTGGTGAATCTGGCCGCCGGCGGCTTTAACGATGATCTGGGCCGCCGCCAGCCCCTGATAGGATTCGTTGGCGATCACGGCCGCCTCGGCCCGGCCCATGGCCACATAGCAGATGTGCGCCGCGGTACATCCGAGGCTCCTGATTTTACCCGGAAACGTGGGCCGGTAATACCGATGAAATCGAGAAAAGGTAAGCAGCAGGCTTTCGTCATTGATGTCTTCCTGTGGGGATACCTGAATTTGTCGGGATCCCCAATAGGCCTTTTGTCCCGCAACGGCCTGAAAGAGATCGCCCGTGGCGGGCAGATAGATCGCCCCGTATACAGGCCAAAAATTTTCCAGCACCGCCAGAGAGATCCCCCACAGGGGGATGCCGGCCTGAAAATTGGCTACGCCGTCCAGGGCATCATAAATCCACAAATAGCGTTTCTGCCCGTGGGTATAGTCCTTTTCCTCCTGATTGTTTACGAATATCCGGTGTTGCGGGAACCGGCTGTGGAGCTGATCGCTGAAAAACTTGTTCATATGGAGTTCGGCTTCCGTAACCAGGGCCTCGTCAAACTTGATGCGCCCCTTCCCTTTGCCGTAGTATTTCAGGGCTTCTTCGCCCGAGCGTTGGATGACGTCCGTTGCAAATTCGGTCAACGTTTCGATTTCGAGACTTTCCGTCGCTGCCATTTCCACTCCTCATCAAGTATCCTGAACCCGGTTCACATCAGCGGCTCCGTCCCGCCTGAAGTGCCGATCCCCGTCTTGATCCACTGTAGCAGAACATGCCGAATTGGCAAGAAAAACCTCTCGGAATCACAGTCGTCGAGACGAACCGGACACGACGTTTGATACGGCCCTTTCGAGTAAAGCGTCGTGTTTTGTGATATAAGATAATTTTGTCAATGGGATCGAAGAGGCTGTCCAACAATCGCCGAAATCTTTAAGGAGGCGCCCAATGAAACCCTGCATGATCTACATGACCGCCGGCAGCCCGGAAGAGGCCAGGGCCATAGGCAAGGCCCTGGTATCCGAACGGCTCGCCGCCTGCGTCAACATCATTGAAGGAATGAATTCCCTGTATTGGTGGAAAGGTGAAGTCCAGGAAGACAATGAGGTGGTCGTTATCGCCAAGACCAGGCAATCCCTGGTCCCTGAACTCTCAGAAAGGGTCAAGGAGATACACGGTTATGACTGCCCTTGTGTGGTGGCCCTGCCCATTACGGACGGATTTCAGCCTTTCCTTGACTGGATCGGCGAAGAAACGAAAAAGGGAATGGCGTAGGGCGCAAGGCGCGGGGCGCATGGCCTATGGCGTAGGGTTTGAGGCAAGATGTGTTTATTGTTTTTCCCCCTTAGGCCTTTTCAACCGTTTTCTGATCAGAAAAATCAGGATCACGACGGCGAAAACCATAACGACCGCCAGGTTGTAACCGGCCAACAGACCGGCCATCCTGGCCTTCACCGTTTCCCAGTTGTTCCCCAGCGCATACCCGAGGCCGATCCACAGGACATTCCACACGCAAATGCTTATCAGCGCGAAAATCCCTACTTTAAGCGGTTTCAGCCTGGATATGCCGCCCACAATGGAAACGGCGGAGCGGACGCCCGGCAAGAACCGGTTCAGGAGGATCAGGTAATAGCCATATTTTTGAAACCATAATTCCGCCCGCACGATATCGGCCGCCTTGAAGAACCGGTAGTCCCGCTCCACCAAGAAACGCCTGCCCAGCAGCCCGCCCACCCGGAACAGAAGCATGAACCCCATCAAGCTTCCGAGACAGGTGGAGACGTAAACGCCCGTGAAACTGAGTCGTCCGGTCCCTACCAGGAATGCGCCGAATGCAGTGATGGTGTCTCCCGGAATGGGGGGGAACACATTTTCCACAAAGGCGCTCAAGCCCAGAAAAATGTAGATCAAGGCGTCGGGCAGTCGTGCAATATATGTCAGGAAAGCGTCGATATAGGATGCCACCGATGCCGTCTCCTTGTTCCGTATTCGATCCGGTTTCCGCACTGACGCGAACCCACTTTTATGATGCGGGACTAAAAAAGACAAGGGATCTCTTACCTGAATCTTGCAGGCGCCAAGTTTGCTCATGCAAGATTAAGGTTTTGCCTTGACTCGCTAATT
>JAFDKD010000073.1 GCA_019307165.1 Deltaproteobacteria bacterium
GGGATGACGGGAAAAAGGGTTTGAACCGTAATATCAAAATTATTTGAACCTCCGTTCCGGTTACCTTCAAACCCATAACCTAAGGTGGAAGATTTAGTTCTCACTAATTATCCGTGATATCTGTGAAATCCGTGTAATCCGCGTGCCGGGCCGTAGCTTTAGCGAAGGCCGGTGGTTGAAGATCTTTTCGGCTGGAGCCGCATTTACACGTTCTTGGCGGAGATGCCCGCCTTTTCCAGGCGGTAGCGGAAGGATCGCATGCTCAGGCCCAGAAGGTCGGCGGCCCTCTGCCGGTTGCCGCGCGACATTTCAAGGGCCTTGAAGAGATAATCTTTTTCGAACTCGGCCAGAATCTCATCCAGATCGATCCCCTCGGGTTTGATATCGAATTTACGCCGTCGCCGTTCGTCGGGTTTGGCCCTGAATCTCGACAGGGCGAGGCTTTCCGGCAGGACAATGTTGGATGTTTCCAGGGTCACGCTGCGCTCGACGATGTTTTCCAGTTCCCGCACATTGCCGGGGAAGGTGTAGTCCTGGAGGATGTCCATGGCGTAGGCGGAAATCTTCCTGACGTCTTTTTCCAGTTCCTCGGAGTACTTCTCGATGAAGTGCTGCGCCAACAGGGGCAGGTCGCCCTCCCGCTCCCTCAACGGCGGGACCGGTATGTGGATAACGTTCAGGCGAAAATACAGGTCTTCCCTGAAGCGGTCGTAGATGACTTCGTTTTCCAGGTCCTTGTTGGTGGCGGCGACAAAGCGCACATCCACTGATTTTTCCTGGGTATCGCCGACGGCCGTAAAAGTCCTCTCCTGGATTACTCTCAGCAGCTTCACCTGGATGGCCGGGGTCAATTCTCCCACTTCATCGAGAAAAATGGTGCCCCCGTCCGCCCTTTCGAACAGCCCCATCTTGTCCGTTGCGGCGCCGGTAAAAGCGCCCTTTCGGTATCCGAACAATTCGCTTTCAATCAAATTCTCAGGAATGCCTGCGCAGCTGATCGCCACGATGGCTTTGTCCCGCCTCGGGCTCAGGCCATGAATGGCTTTTGCCACCAGTTCCTTTCCGGTGCCGCTCTCGCCCGTGATGAGAATGTTGGTCCTGGTCCGGGCCACCCGCTCGGTCAGGTCGTACACCTTGCGCATCTGGGGGCTCTCCCCCACGATCAAGCCGAAATGCAGGTGGGATCCGACATCCTCACCGGACTCCCCCTCGACCGGTTTCCTCGATCGAAGCGCCTCCCGGACAATCCGCTTGAAATCCGTAAGCTTGAAAGGCTTGGGGATATAATCGTACGCCCCATCCTTCATGGCCTGGACCGCTGTCTCGGCCGTGGCATAGGCCGAAATCAGCACCACTACCGTGGCGGGGCTGACCGCCTTCGCCTTTTTGAGCACCTCAATACCGTCCACCTCATTCATAATAATGTCGGTGATGACCAGATCGAAGCGCTCCGCCTCCAGCACATCGCATGCCGTTTCCCCGCTGTCGGCGAGGGTCACTTTATGGCCTTCCTTGGTCAACAAAATCTCAAGAAAGTCCCGCATGCTCTTTTCGTCATCCACCACCAGGATGTTACTGCCGTCGATCCCAGACAACCTTTCCCCCAATCATGGTCAGGTCGGCGCGACCCTTCAGACTTTTGCCGATGAAAGGCGAGTTGTTGCTCTTGGACAGGAACGCCCCCTTGTCCATAACGAATTCAGATACCGGGTCCACCACCGTGAGGTCCGCTGTTTCACCTTCGGCCAGCCGCCCGCCGGGCACATGGAGAATGGCCGCTGGATTGGTCGAGAGCTTTTTCACGGCCTCGGCAAGGTCAAGTACGCCTTGACGGACCAGTTCCAGCGTAAGCGGCAGCGCGGTTTCGAGCCCGATGATGCCGAAGGCCGCCTGATCGAACGCCACCTCTTTTTCAAGCGGGCTGTGGGGCGCATGATCCGTGGCAATCACATCGATGACGCCTTGGGCAAGTCCTTCTCGAATCGCTGCCACGTCATGAGGCGCCCTCAAAGGAGGATTCATTTTAGCATGGGTATCGTAGCCCGTAACGGCCGTATGATCCAGGGTAAAATAATGGGGCGCCGTCTCGGCGGTCACGGGAACGCCCGCCCGTTTGGCCTCGCGAATCAGTTCCACGGACCCCGCCGTACTCACATGGGCGATATGGACCGGCCGGCCCGTGAGTCGGGCAAGGCTGATTTCCCTGTACACCATGCTCTCTTCCGCGGCTGCGGGGATGCCGGGAAGACCCATGCGGGTGGACATCTCGCCCTCGTGCATCACGCCACCGGCCGACAGATCCAGGTCTTCGCAGTGCGATATAACCGTTAATCCGAAAAAATCGGCGTATTCCAACGCTCGCCGCATGACCTCACTGCTGGTGACGGGATACCCGTCGTCCGAAACAGCCACGGCGCCGGCAGCCCGCAGATCGCCGAATTCCGTCAGGGTCTCTCCCTTCCGGCCTTTGGTAATGGCCGCCACCGGATAGACCCTCGCAAACCCGGCCCGTCCGGCCTGCTCCAGAATGAACTCGGTGACGGACCGGCTGTCGTTCGGCGGATCGGTATTGGGCATGCAAGCCACGGCTGTAAAACCGCCGCCGGCAGCAGCCTTTGCCCCGCTTGCGATGGTCTCCTTGTACTCGTGCCCCGGCTCCCTCAGATGCACATGCATATCGATAAGGCCGGGCAACACCAGCTTTTCCGACGCATCCACCACCGTAACGCCCGATTTCCCGTTCGCGAATTCGCCCGGCGGCAGAATTCGGGCGACCCTTCCCGCCTCGACGATCACGTCCAGATTTTCAGCCGTCCCTTTTTCGGGGTCGACCACCGTTCCTCCCTTAATCCACACTGTCACGCCCGGCGCCTCCAATCAGAAGATAGAGCACGGCCATGCGAACGGCCACGCCATTGGTCACCTGCTCGAGGATCACCGAGCAGGGGCTGTCCGCGATCTCGGAGGAGATCTCCACGCCGCGATTGATGGGCCCGGGATGCATAACAATCGCGTCCTCCCTGACGTTTCGCATCATCTCTCCTGAAAGCCCGAAAAAAGACGCATATTCTCTCAGGCTCGGCATCAGGAATTTCCCATGCCGCTCCAACTGGATGCGGAGCATCATGATGACATCCTGGCCCTGAACAGCTGAGGCCGGATCGTAATCCACCCGGACTCCCATGGATTCAACGCCGACGGGAATCATGGTGGGAGGCCCGGACACGGTCACCTTCGCGCCCATCTTGGTCATCCCCTTTATATTGGAGCGGGCCACGCGACTGTGAGCGATATCGCCCACGATCACAATATTCAGGCCTTCGATTGTCCCCTTTTTTTCCCGGATGGTAAAAAGATCCAAAAGTGCCTGGGTGGGATGCTCGTTGATACCGTCACCGGCGTTGATGACGCCCGCGGCGACCTCCCTTGCGATCAAGTGAGGGGCGCCGCTTGAGGAGTGTCTGAGAATGATCAGGTCCGGACTCATGGCCTGGAGATTTCGCGCCGTGTCAATAAAGGTCTCGCCTTTTACCATACTGCTTCCCGAGGCGGACAAGCTTACCGTGTCGGCGCTGAGCCGCTTGGCCGCCATTTCAAATGACGTACGCGTCCGGGTACTCGGTTCATAGAAAAAATTGACGATTCCCTTGCCCCTCAATGTGGGGACCTTCTTAATGTCCCGGGTCGAGATCTCCTTCAGGGACTCAGCCGTATCCAGCACCAGATCGATATCCTCCACGGACAGCTGGTCCATGGAAAGAAGGTCTTTATGGTCGAAACGCCCCATTGAATTCTCCGGACAAAAAAAACCTCCTTGTCATATTAACGGCAAGGAGGTCATGGCTGTATCGCCCAAGTACAATCATAGTCTATTTACAGTATTTAATAAAAAGCATCATTTAGAAAATATCAACCTTACATTCGAATCGTGCAACTGTGTTTTGTTCTTACATCGGGTTCCGCAAAAATGCAACCCTAAAAATTTATTTCATCTGCAAAACCTGGTCCTCTGATCCAGGTCAGTGTTTTTTGGCTATGCCATACCGGAAATGCGGACCATGGCTTCGCCAGGTTGAGGTTCAGGTTGAGGTTGAGAGACGGCTTCGCCAGGTTCAGGTTAAGGTCCAGGTTGAGAAAAGGAAAACACAAGCGTCAATCTGTTGCTCAACCTTAACCTCAGCCTATCTGTCCAGCCCCTATGGGGGCGGCCTCAAAGCCGGGGCCTATGGACCCGCGGGTCCTATGGACCCGGATCTTTACACGATAGTCCTGCTACGCGTCCTTTTTTTCGTCCGGGCCGCCGTCATCCGTTCCCGGCGTCGATGCCGCATTTTCTTCAGGGACGCTTTTTTCATCGTCCCCCGTGCCGGCCACCGGTTCCGCCCCAACGACCTCGGCGGACGGCGGCGCTTCGGCCGACCCCTGTTTGGCGTCCGGGGTCTTCTCCGCGTCCGCCTTTACCGCCTTCTTCTTTTCTGCTGATTGCTCTTTTTTCGTTTTTGGCGCACTCTTGGCCGCCTTTTTGGCCTTCTTGCCCTTTTTTCCGGGTTTGCCCGAGCCTTCGTCGATGACAAATTGGACAATGGACACCGGCGCGCCGTCCCCTCTCCGCGTGTTTTTCTTTACGATCCGAAGATATCCGCCCTGCCTTTCGGTGAAACGGTCCTTCAACTCGTCGAACAACCGGTGGGTAACAGCCTTGTCCTGCAGATATGCCAAGGCCTGCCGCCTGGCATGAAGGTCGCCCCGCTTGGCAAGGGTAATCATCTTTTCGGCAACCGGGCGCAAGGCCTTAGCCTTGGCATCCGTCGTTTCGATCTGCTCATACTTAAAAAGCGAAGTGGCCATATTTCGCAGCATGGCCCTTCGATGGCTGGAGGTTCTCCCCAGCTCCTTACCTGCCTTCTTGTGCCTCATTGATCCATACCTGCTTCTGCTTGATCCAGCACTTCATCCGCCGTCGGCTCCGGCGGCACGAAACCATCCAACTTCATGCCTAGTGAAAGCCCCATCTCCTCCAGAATGGATTTAATCTCATTGAGAGACTTCCGGCCGAAATTCTTCGTCTTCAACATTTCGGGTTCGCTTTTTTGCACCAGTTCACCGATAAAGGTAATACTGGCATTCTTCAGGCAGTTAGCCGACCGCACGGAGAGTTCTAATTCTGAAACGGGTCTGAAAAGATTTTCATTCAGCTCTTCTTCTTCGACCCCTTCTTCCTCCTCCACCGGTTCCGGTTCTTCTTCAAAATTGATGAACGGCTGCATCTGCTCTTTGAGAATTTTGGCCGCAAATGCGAGGGCGTCTTCAGGGACCTCACTCCCATCGGTCCAGATTTCAAGGGTCAGTTTATCGTAATCCGTTATTTGACCGACCCGGGCGTTGGTCACCACATAGTTCACTTTCTGAATGGGAGAGTAAATCGCGTCAATGGGGATCACCCCGATGGGCTTTTCTCTCAATTCGTCCTTTTCGGTCGGGACATATCCTTTTCCGGTTCTGACTTGAAGCTCCATGTCGAGCTTCGCCTCTTTGTTCAAGGTGGCGATGTGTTGTTCCGGATTCAATACCTCCACCTTGCCGTCCGTATCGATATCCCCCGCCGTGACCTTTCCTTCGCCTTCCCGCTTCAGGCGAACCGTGGCCTCCTCGCCGTCGATAATTTTAAGCCGAACTTCTTTCAGGTTCAAAACGATGTCTGTCACATCTTCCAGAACGCCCGGAACCGTTGAAAATTCGTGAAGCACGCCATCGAACTTGGCGGATATGATGGCTGCTCCCTGCAACGAGGAGAGAAGAATACGCCTCAGGGCGTTACCGATGGTAATCCCAAAGCCGCGCTCAAGCGGTTCACAGGTGAATTTACCGTAAGTGCCGGTCGCGTTGCCCTGATCGAGCTCCGCCCGTTTCGGCCTGATCAACTCCCGCCAGTTTTTGCTTTTTAGATCTGTCAAAAGGGCCTCCCCGCTAAAGTGTCACCGATGACTATTGGTCCCAATTCCTTTCACCCGCCATTCCCATGCCTACTTGGAGTACAGCTCGATGATCAGCTGCTCCTGAATGGGCATAGTGAGGTCTTCTCGATTGGGCAGGGCCTTGAACGTCCCTTTGAACTTTTCCTTGTCGACCTCGATCCAGTTGGGAATACCCCTCCTGACGACCGTTTCCATCGCCTCCAGGATCGAGGTCACTTTCCGGCTTTTCTCTTTTATTTCCACTAGATCGTTCGGCTTTACCTGATAGGAAGGGATATTGACCTTCTTGCCGTTGACCAGGAAATGGTTGTGTCTGACCAACTGTCTCGCCTGGTTTCTCGAATTGGCGAAACCCATTCGGTAGACCACGTTATCCAAACGCGATTCGAGAAGGGCCAGAAGGTTCGTTCCGGTGATTCCCTTCTGACGGTCCGCGCGGAAATAATAGCCCCTGAACTGGTTCTCCAGCAACCCGTAGATGCGCTTGACTTTCTGCTTCTCCCGGAGCTGGGTCCGATAGTCGGAGTATTTGCCGCCGCGGCGTTGACCGTGCTGACCGGGAGGATAGGCCCGTCTCTCAAACGCGCATTTGTCACCGTAGCAACGGTCACCTTTCAAAAAAAGTCTCAGGTTCTCCCGCCTGCACAGCCTGCACGAGGAACCGGTGTATCTGGCCAAATCACATCCTCCTTGTTTTCAACCCTTGAATGGCTATTTTTCCTCCGAGCTTCGTTCTCCTCGGGTTTCCGCCTGCGATGTACAATACCGTAGGCCTCGGCGCAAACCCTTGCTTGTCCCGCCGTAGCCTTTGGCGAAGGCGGATGCGGCCTAACTCGGAGAAAAAATCTCTCATTTAAGGCCTGAAAACGACTCAGATATAAATAATGACTGCTTCAAGTTTGGTTCGTATGTTTCGGAACTGCCTCTCTTCAATCAGGTCAGGATTGTCCCCATAACCAGCTTCAGTCACTTTAGCTCACTTTAGACGCTTTAGTCACTTTAGCTCACTTATAACTTCCTATACCCTTCGCCGCTTCGGGGGGCGGCACCCGTTATGGGGAATGGGGGTCACATCCCGGATGACGCTAACCGAGAACCCCTCCACCTGAAGCGAACGCAACGCAGCTTCTCTGCCGACCCCGGGACCTTTCACCCTGACTTCGGCCGTCCTCATCCCATGTTCCATAGCTTGGCGGATGGCCTCCTGAGCGGCCAACCCCGCGGCAAACGGGGTGCTCTTGCGCGACCCTTTAAAGCCGGCTCGACCCGCGCTTGACTGGGCAATGACATTGCCCTGAGGGTCAGTGATCGTCACGATGGTATTGTTAAACGTGGATTGAATATGTACGATCCCGGCAGGAACACTTTTCTTCTCTCTTTTGCCCCTGCCCCTTTTTTTTACGGTCTTGGCCATTCCCTTCCCTCAAACTATGATTTTTTCTTTCTACCCATTACCGCCCGGCGAGGTCCCTTTCTCGTCCTGGCATTGGTGCTTGTCCGCTGCCCCCGAACCGGCAGGCCTCTTCGATGCCTCAACCCTCGATAGGCGCCCAGGTCCATGAGCCGCTTGATGTTCATGGATATTTCCCGTCTGAGATCGCCTTCAACCCTGTGCTTTTCATCTATGACTTTCCGAATACCGGCAATTTGCTCCCCAGTCAGGTCATCCGAATTTGCATTCCAATCGATACCCGCCTCAGAGAGAATTTTTTGAGAGGATGTCCTTCCTATGCCGTAAATATAGGTGAGGGCCACCTCGATCCGCTTTCCTTTCGGAAGATCAACGCCTGCAATCCGTGCCAATCTCTAACTCCTTTTCTTGTGTTCGGCTGCCGGGCGTAGTGCCCGGCGGGGATTCCCTGCCCCAGTCATCATTCCTGCTTACCCTTAATGCTGCAAAAGTCGAGGTCCGGATCCAAGGCGCCAAGGCTGAAGTCGCAGTGCTTTACCGCGAATCCTTGGCAACGCAGGAGATGGGGTATCCTCGGCTTTCCCGAAGGGTTATCCTTGCCGCTGTTTATGCCGCGGATTATCGCATATAACCCGGGTAACGCCTTTTCTCCTGATGATCTTACACTTGTTGCAGATTTTCTTAACCGACGGTCGCACTTTCATATCTCATAACCTCTTGCAGAAACCCGGCAAAACCTACGCCTTTTCACGATAAACGATCCGACCCTTGGTCAA
This sequence comes from Deltaproteobacteria bacterium, assembly GCA_019307165.1. Classification (GTDB taxonomy): domain Bacteria; phylum Desulfobacterota; class DSM-4660; order Desulfatiglandales; family Desulfatiglandaceae; genus JAFDKD01. Next base: position 8,163 of record JAFDKD010000073.1, read on the forward strand.
ATCGGAAGAAAACAATGCCACGGAAACCGTATCCCCCGGAAGAATCTTTAAAAAGTGCATCGGCGTTTCATCCGGGACCTGCGCGAGGACCCGATGACCGTTCTGCAGTTCCACCCTGAATATGGCATTCGGCAGTGTCTCTAAGACAACACCTTCAATCTCGATCGCCTCTTCTTCGGTCATTTGCAGCCCTCCGGGCATTCAGGCGCGAGTCATCAACCGTGGAGTCGACAGTCTCTGTTTCCAGCTGATCGCGAAAGTCTGAAAACGGTTATTTTCAGACAGGCACGAATCACCTGCCTTTGGTAAATCCCTTCTTCATAAAACCTTCGTAATGCCTTGAAAGCATATGCGATTCGATTTGGTTGGTGGTATCCATGGCCACACCCACCACGATCAAAAGCGCCGTCCCGCCAAAATAAAAGGGCACGTTCATCCGGTAAATTAAAATATTGGGCAAAACGCAAATGGCCGCAACATAAATGGCCCCTGAAAAGGTAATCCGCGTCAACACGCGATCAATATACTCTGCGGTATTCTTCCCCGGCCGAATACCCGGAATAAATCCCCCGTACCGTTTCATGTTATCCGCCACATCAACCGGATTGAAATGCACCGCCGTGTAAAAATAGCAGAAAAAGAAAATAAACATGATGTAAATAAGGCTGTAAACCACGTGCCCGGGGGAAAGAAAATTGACAATGGTCTGGAGCCAGGGAAACTGATTCACATTAAGAAAGTTGGCAATGGTAGCCGGAAACATGATGATCGAAGAGGCAAAGATCGGTGGGATAACGCCCGCCGTATTGACCTTCAAAGGCAGATGCGTACTCTGGCCGCCATCCATCCGTCGCCCCACCACCCGCTTGGCGTACTGCACCGGTAAATACCATGAAAAAGGCGGTAAGTTCGCCGGTCCCGATCAGTCGGAAGGTATTGGCGACCGCCGTGGGAAACCGGGCTACGATACCCGAAAAAATGATCAGGGAAATGCCGTTGCCGATGCCCCTTTCGGTAATCTGCTCGCCGAGCCACATCAAAAAAGCCGTTCCGGCGGTCAGGGTGACAACGGTCAGGAGCCTGAAACCCCATCCGCCGACAGGGACCACCATGGCCCCTCCCGGACTGGACATCTGTTCGATGCCCACCGCGATGCCGAACCCCTGAATGGTACTCAGGATGACCGTCCCGTAACGGGTATATTGAACGATCTTCTTTCTTCCCTGCTCCCCTTCCTTTTTTAACTTCTCGAGGTAAGGAATAACCACCGTCAGGAGTTCAAGTATAATGGATGCGCTGATGTACGGCATGATGCCCAGCGCCATCACGGACATCTGGCTGAGCGCTCCACCGGAAAACATGTCGAAAAGTCCGAAAAGCGTCCCCTGCGTGGCCCCGAAAAACGCCGAGAGCGCCGAGCTGTCGATTCCCGGCGTGGGTATGTGACACCCGATACGATACACGGCGAGCATGAACAGCGTGAATAAGATCCGTTTTTTCAGTTCCGGTATATTCGTAATATTTTGAAAGCCGCCGATCATTCACCGATCTCCGATAGGTTCATTCAGTCCTTTTGCCTCAGATCTTACACCTTGCCCTCGTCAGGGCCCCGATCAAACCAGATCGACGGTTCCGCCCGCGGCCTCGACCTTCTGCCGAGCGGTCCGGCTTACCTTATGGACCTTGATTTGAAGCGGGTGCGAGATATCGCCGTTCCCCAGCAACTTCACGCCGTCCCTGACCTGCTTGACCAGGCCCCTTTCCATAAAGGCCTCGCTATCCACCTGGGCATTGGGTTCAAACCGGTCCAAGTCCCTCACGTTGACAACGCTGTACTGTTTCCTGAAAAGATTGGAAAACCCGCGTTTGGGAAGCCGCCGCTGAAGCGGCATCTGCCCTCCCTCGAATCCGGGTCGCGGCCCCCCCCCTGAGCGGGATTTCTGGCCCTTGTGTCCCCGACAGGCGGTCTTGCCGTGACCGGAACCGGGTCCGCGTCCAACCCTTTTCCTGGCCTTGCGGGCCCCCTTGGCCGGCGAAAGCTCATGTATTTTCATTGTGCTACCACCCCACTTCCGTTCAGTCGATCCTGACGAGAAACGCCACCTTGTCGATCATGCCTCTTATGGATGGCGTATTCTTCAACTCGACCGTCTTGTGAAGCTTGGTCAGACCCAACCCCTTCAACGTCCGACGAATCTTCTGATTCCTTCCGATTCCGCTCTTTACCAATGTCACCTTGATTGTATCAACCATAACAAAACTCTCCGGTCGGCATGCCCTCTCAACTCGTTCTTAAAATATGGGTGGCACGCCTCGGGTTCTTTCGTGTCAGCCGGCAAGTTCCTCGACCGTCTTACCCCTTCGGCGAGCAATATCTTCGGGGCTGCGAAGGACCTTCAAACCATTGATCGTCGCTTTGACCAAATTGTGCGGATTGTGAGAGCCCAGACATTTGGTCAGGATATTCTGCACGCCCGCAGCTTCGAGCACGGCCCGTACCGCACCACCGGCAATAAGCCCGGTCCCGGGGCCTGCCGGTTTCAACAGAACTCGGCCCGCGCCGC
>JAFDKD010000599.1 GCA_019307165.1 Deltaproteobacteria bacterium
TTCCGTCTTAGTGAAGTTACCCTATCGATTAGACTGGCCGCCCCTCAGGCCAGAGGCGGCGCTGACACCTGACACCTATGTTTACTCCTTGCGCTCAACCCTTCGGGCCCAGCCATTCATGCGCTTTTTCCAGCCATTCCGGGACGGCTATGTGCTGCGGACACACCTCTTCACATTCCCCGCACTGGACGCAGTTGTCGGCTTGGGCCTCTTTGGGGAGCATGCGGTAAAGAAAGCGCTCTTTCTTGGCGGCCTCGTACACCATGGCATCGTTGTAAAGCTCCAGGACGTGGGGGATATCCACGCCGCTGGTGCAGGGCATGCAGTATTTGCAGTTGGTGCAGGGAATGGGATTGAGTTCCCGATAGGCCTCGCGAACCCGGTCAATAAGCTGCATGTCATCCGCCGTTAGACTCCCGGCGTGGTCTGCGCTCGCGAGGTTGTCTTCCACATGGCTCAGGGCGGTCATACCGCTGAGCACCAGGGTGACCTCGGGGTGCTGCCATATCCATTGCAGTGCCCAGTCGGCGGGCGCGCGTTTGACGGCAGCCGCCTCCAACAGTTTGGCCACGGACGGCGGCGGCTCTTTGGCCAGCTGGCCGCCCCGGATGGGTTCCATCACGACCACCGGCAGGCCTTTTTCGGCGGCATATGCCAGGCCCTTTGTTCCGGCCTGGAAATCCACATCCATGTAGTTGTACTGGATCTGGCAGAAATCCCATTTGTCATAACCGTCCACGATTTCTTTGAAAACCTCGAACTCATCGTGGAATGAAAACCCCAGATGACGAATGCGGCCCTTCTCTTGCTCGGCTTCAGCCCATGGGATGGCGCCGAGATCGGAAAACTTGGTCCAGAATTCGCTGTTCAGCCCGTGCAGCAGGTAGAAATCGATATGATCGGTCTGCAGGCGTTCCAGCTGTTCGTTGAAAATACTGTCGAAGTCCTCCGTCTTGGTAACGAACCAGGGCGGCAGCTTGTCGGCCAGTTTGACCTTTTCACGGTACCCGTCCTTGAGCGCCAGGCCGACGACCCGTTCGCTGTTGCCCCCATGGTAAGGATAGGCCGTATCCACGTAGTTGACGCCGTTGTCGATGGCGTGCCGGATCATCCCGATGGCCTCGGGCTCGTCGATTTTGGTCTCGTCTTTTCCAATGATGGGCAGGCGCATGGCCCCGAAGCCCAGTACGGAAACATCCCAGTCCAGGTTGCCGAATGCTCTGTATTTCATGAGTTATGTCTCCTCTAAAACGCCTTCCCCCAGCCGAAGCTCCGCTTTTCGGTGGGATGGGGGAGGTTGGGTAGGGGTGATCGGATCAAAAAGAATTTCATCCATTTATCTATTCCCCCTCCCCCAGCCCCTCCCGCGAGGGGGCTACCGGGTTTTCAGTGGGTGAATATTGCTTTGACAACCGCCTATGCTTGTGCGCCGGTCTCTGGCGTACTCAGCGAAGCGGTGTTCGTTGTCGTTGTCGTAATCGTAATCGTGTTGATCCTCGATTACGACAACGACTACGAGCACGACAACGAATGTTGCCGGTTTCAATTGATAGGGTTTTCAGTACCCTGCTACCCACTGAAAACCCGGAAGCACCTCCTGCAAGGGGAGGGGAGTGAGAAGGAAGAGTCGTCCCGCGAGGGGAAATACGTTGCCGGACAACGCCCAGGGGCTTTTTGGCATATTATCCGTAGCCGCATTGATCGGCAAGCGGTATTTTTTGATGATCGAAGCTTTTTCATAAATCTAAATTTCTTTAATTCATTCAAAACTTAATCCGCTATGCTTCTTGGCGGATTAAGTTCACTTTATTGGACCCTGGAATGCCACGCCCTTAAGGCATGGCATTCCAGGGTCCAATAAACGCTTGACATGACGGTGGGAAAAACGTATATTCCCGCATAACAGGAGACGTTACCGCAATGCGGGAAAATGGCCATGTCAAATCTGTCGAGCGAGGTCTTAAAATTCTGGAAATCCTCGGCTCGTCGTCCATGCCCCTGACGCTGACCGAAGTGTCGAATCGGGCCGAGTTGACCATCACTACCACGCAGCGTTTCATCAATACGCTTTTTGCCCTGGGCTATCTGAACCGCGACGAAAACAAGCGGTACGCCCTGGGTACCAAGGTCCTTTCCCTCGGGTTCCAGTTCCTGAATACCTCCAGTCTCGTATCCATGGCCAGGCCTTATCTGGACGAGCTTTCATCGGAACTGGAGATGACGGTCAACCTTACGGTGCTGGATAACTGCGATGTCCTGATCCTGTACCGCAGGGAAGTGAGAAAATTCCTGAAGTTGGACGTTCATGCCGGCTCGAAGCTCTTCGCTTACGGCTCGGCCCTGGGAAGGGTCTTGCTTGCATCCCTTGACGATGAGGATATGGATCGCCGCTTGAACGAAATGAATATCCAACAACTCACGGAAAAAACCATTGTATCCAAAAAGGACAACATCGCCGAGATCGTTAAGGCGCGAAAAAACGGGTATGTCGTATCGGACAGGGAATTGACCATGGACCTTTGCTCCATTGCCGTGCCCGTAAACAATAAGGACAACGAAACAGTGGCCGCCATCAATGTCTCTATCGATGTCTTGAGGCTGGGAGACCCGGAGGTCACGGAAACGGCGAAACGAAAATTATTCGAAAAAGGGCGGCGGATCTCCGGGAATCTCGGATATGGCGGCCGTTATCCAAAAATCTTTCACGCGTAACGAGGGTTTAGTTACAGCTAAACCCTCCACCTTTGGTGGAGGACCTGGATAGGTTCTACCGATCCGGGGAGAAAAGAATCACGTGGTGCAGTTGGTTTGAGGTTATAATGTTTACGAGACGCCTCGAATGAAAGATATGTGTTTGAACGTATGCCGAAACGGAGATCCAAGTAATTTGTTCCATATTCCGGTTCAAACCCCCTTTGCGTCATCCAGGTCCCGCATCAAGTGCGGGATAGACTCCGGCGGGGAACCAGGCAAACGGGGAACTGGATTCCCCTTCGGCTGTGAGCTCAGGGCCGAACGGCCGCCTGCGCGGGTCGAAGATCCCGTCGCTTTTTGGCGGGGAATGACAGAGTACGTATTGCATCTGGACGTTTAAGAAAAACGACTTCGGTTGTATTCGACTTCAGTTTGATTCATAGGTTGAAATCTGAGCCCCCTTCGAGGGGGCATCCTGATGCCTCCCGCTCTGCGGGAGGAGTATCACGTGTGCCCGGCATGGGGTCGAAGACTTCTTCGAGGTCTGAGACCCGTCAAATCCAGGAGGAGAAAATGGCAAAGACGGCAAGGCAAGGCAAGGCGGCGTCAAAAACCATGAGGAACATCCAGCGGGGCTATACGCCGGATGAAAGGACCAGGGGCGTATACGGGGAAGGCGTGAGACTGGGTATCGAGAGGTCCCGCTTGCTCACGGAGTCCTACAAGATGACCGAAGGCGAGCCCATGGTCCTGCGGCGGGCCAAGGCCCTGGCGCATATACTGCGGAATATGCCGGTCTATATCGAGGAGGACCAGCTTATTGTGGGCAACTACGCGGAGAGCCCCCAGCATCTCGTCCACTTCATCGAGCAGAACTGGCGGTCCGTGCAGCGCGTGATTCAGCCCGGCGCCCCGGGAGAGACCCTTGCGGATGAAGCGGAGCGAAAACAGTTTGACGAACTGTGCGAGTACTGGGACGGCCGGTCGCTTCGCGATGCCCTGTCCGGTTCCATGACGGATGATATGAAAAAATATTTCAAGTATGAGGGGACCATCCTTTGGAGCCTGTTGTCGGAGGGGTTCGTGCCCAATTATGAAAAAATTTTTAAGCTCGGCCTCAACGGGATCATCGAAGAGGCCCGGGAAAAACTTGAAGAGGTGAAGGACCTTGTCCCCATCGACTATTTCGAGCAGAAGAATTTTCTCAATGCCGCCATCATCAGCCTGGAGGCGGCCATTGCGTTTGCCGGGCGGCTGGCGGACAAGGCCAGGGAAATGGCCGGAAGCGAAACGGACCCCGACCGCCTGAAACAGCTCCAACAGATCGCAGAGGCATGCGATCGGGTCCCGGCCAATCCGGCCGGGTCGCTCCGGGAAGCCATGCAGTGCTTCTGGCTCATTCACGTAATCACCCATCAGATCGAGTTCATCGCCATCGGAATCGGCGCCAGACTCGATGTGCTTTTCAATCCCTTTTATGAGAAAGACCTGGCGGAGGGGCGGATTACCCGGGAGGAAGCCCTGGAACTCCTCAAGGACCTGTGGGTCAACTTCGAGGGGGGCAGCCAGATGTATTCTCCGACCATGTCCGGCGTGTACGGCGGGGGTCATCTCCTTCAGAGCATGGTCATCGGCGGCGTGGACGCCCAGGGAAACGACGTGACCAGCCAGATGAGTTACCTGATTCTGGAGGCCGCTGAAAAGGTTCGGACCCTTCAGGGGAGCATATGCCTCAGGTATCATGACGGGACCCCGAAGGAGTTCATGCTCAAGGCCA
>JAFDKD010000074.1 GCA_019307165.1 Deltaproteobacteria bacterium
GCGGATTGTGAGAGCCCAGACATTTGGTCAGGATATTCTGCACGCCCGCAGCTTCGAGCACGGCCCGGACCGCACCACCGGCAATAAGCCCGGTCCCGGGGCCTGCCGGTTTCAACAGAACTCGGCCCGCGCCGCATTCGCCGACGACCTCATAGGGTATCGTCGTCTCCATCAGGACAATTTTCCCCATGTCTCTCTTTGCCCGCTCAATTCCTTTGCGTATCGCCTCCGGGACCTCATTGGCCTTGCCGAGCCCGACGCCGACCGTTCCTTTGCCGTCGCCCACTACAACGATGGCACTGAAGCTGAACCGTCTTCCGCCTTTCACCACTTTGGCCACCCGGTTGATGTGAACCACTTTTTCTACGAACTGATTTTCGTCGTCTTCTCTAAACAATGGAATTCTCCCCAGATCGGATGGTTCTTGACCGCACCGGCCGCTTAAACATCAAAACTTCAGACCGCCTTCACGCGCGGCCTCAGCCAAGGCCTTAACGCGTCCGTGGTACAAGAACCCGTTGCGGTCGAATACGACGCGATCGATACCCGCAGTCACCGCTCGCTCGGCAATGGCCTTTCCGACCATGGCGGCGCCTTTCGTATTTCCCGCCTCTTTGCCGATCTGCGATGTCAGCGCTTTGGACACCGAAGAGGCCTCCACCAGGGTATGGCCCGCAACGTCATCGATCACTTCCGCGTAGATATGTTTCTGGCTTCTGAAAACACAAAGCCGCGGTTTTTCCGGCGTACCCAGGATCTTCCTCCGAACTCTCTTTTGACGTCTTTTTCGCGTTTCTTTTCTACTCAGGGTGCTCATGCCCGTACCCTCTCCAAACCATTCTATAATTGACTTAAGTATACGGATTTAAGGTTGAGGTTAAGGTTAAGAAACAGGTTAATACCTTTAGTTTTCCTTCTCTCAACCTTAGCCTAAGCCTCGCGTAAGCGTCGCCCGTTATTGGGTGGCGCCCGCCTTCCCCGCCTTCCTGCGGATCATCTCGTCCACATACTTAATACCCTTGCCTTTGTAAGGTTCCGGCTTACGGAAACTCCGGATCTTCGCTGCGGTCTTTCCAACCAGTTCCTTGTCGATTCCACTGATGGTGACCCGCGTTTTCTCGATCTTGGCATCGATTCCCTGCGGCAAATCATAGCGTATGGGATGGGAATACCCCAGGTTGAAAACCGCTGTCCGCCCGGACAGTTCGGCCCTGTAGCCGACTCCGACGATTTCAAGGCCCTTTTCAAAGCCCTTGGTTACCCCGGTCACCATGTTATCGATGAGTACACGAAAGAGGCCGTGAAAGGACCTCGACTCCCTCGAATTATCAGGGACGGAGACAACGATTTTATCTGCTTCGACCACCACCCGGACCTTCGGATTCAACACCCGCCGGATGCTTCCTTTAGGGCCTTTAACCTGAAGGGTATCTCCTTCGAGCGTTACGTTTACATCTTTGGGTATGAGAATGGGCCGTTTGCCTATTCGCGACATCTAATACCTCCAGATAGGTCAATCATCCGACAAAGTGCCGGATCGTTCAGTCAATTGCGTTCGGACCTTTGCGCTACCAAACGGAGCAAAGTACTTCGCCGCCAACGCGCATCTTTCTCGCTTCCAAATCGGTCATGATACCCTTGGAGGTCGAGACGATATTGACGCCGTATCCGTTCAGGATCCTATCGATCTCATCGTATCCGCGATAGATGCGCTGACTCGGCTTGCTGACCCGCTTGAGCCCCTCTATAGCCGGCGATCCGTCCTCATCATATTTCAAGAAGACCCTGATGTAACGGTGCCGTCCGTCCGAAACAATCTTGAAGTTTTTAACATAGCCTTCGGTTTTCAAGACTTTCGCAATATTTATTTTCAATTTGGAACTGGGAATATCCACCCTTTCGTGGGATGCCGTGAGGGCGTTCCTGACCCTTGTCAACATATCGGCAATGGGATCGGTCATGGCCATTTGCTGCACTCCTTATTATTCCGCGCCCGATGGTAATTTCACGATTCGACTACCAACTGGACTTGACTACCCCGGGAATCTCGCCCTTCAACGCCAGGGACCTGAAACAGATCCGGCAGATCCCGAATTTCCTCAAAAAAGCCCGGCTTCGTCCGCAAATGGGACATCGGTTATACTGACGCGTGGAAAATTTGGGGTTTCGCCGGGACTTTGCAATCAGCGACTTTCTTGCCAAAATAACCTCCCTGAATCCGTTACACGCCGGCTTGACAGTTTCCGGCCAGCGCATTTTTTTAGTTGCCCGTCCCGTTCACCTTCCGGTAATGGGCTCTAGTTATTGCGGAAAGGCATACCCAGTTCCTTAAGCAAAAACCGGGCCTCTTCATTTTTCTTTCCAGTGGTGACAATGGTGATGTTCAGGCCCTTTATCTTTTCCACTTTGTCGTAATCGATTTCGGAAAAGATGATATGTTCCTTAATGCCGATGCTGCAGTTGGCCCGACCATCGAATATTTTATTGGATATGCCCCTGAAATCCCTGACACGCGGAAGCGCCACATTGAAAAGCTTGTCCAGGAAATCGTACATCCTGTCGCGTCTCAGCGTCACGGTGCATCCGATCGGCATTCCCTGGCGAAGTTTGAACCCGGCAATGGATTTCTTGGCCTTGGTGATGACGGCTTTCTGCCCCGCAATCAGCGTCAACTCTTCAACGCCGGAATCAAGTATCTTGATGTTCTGAATGGCTTCCCCGAGTCCCATATTGAGAACGACTTTCTCCAAACGCGGGACGGCCATGACGGATGTGTAGCCGAATTCTTTTAACAAAGCCGGTACAACATCATTCCGATATTTTTCTTTCAGCCGAGACAATGACTCCTCCTCAACGGTTCAGGGCGCTCCTACTGCCTTATTCACTCCTTACCGACCCATTCCGGCAGGATCAAGCGGTTAGACGCCGCCATGTTCCCTTTTCACGCGACCCATCATTCGTGGTTACTCATCCATGGGCTCATTGCACTTCTTGCAGACGCGGACCTTGGAGCCGTCTTCCAATCGACGCATCCCGATTCGGGTCGGATCAGCGCATTTGTTGCAGACGACCATTAAGTTCGAGATATGAATCGAAGCTTCCTTTTCGATGATCCCCCCCTGCGCGGTCTTTCCAGTAGGCTTGGAGTGCCGTTTAACCATGTTGACTTTTTCCACAATGACACGGTCTTTTTCGGTATTCACTTTCAAAACGGCGCCGATCTTGCCCTTCTCCTTGCCGCTGAGGACAATCACTTTGTCGTTTTTCTTGATCATTGGATGCTTTTTTCGCACGTCCGCTGCTCCCATTCCCGGATCATTCCCACAAGGTGTCCAAGCTGCAGCGCACCGGCCGTCAACCTTGGCACAATGTAACACTGAAGCATCTGTTTCGCCGACTTACAACACCTCCGGCGCGAGTGAAATGATCTTCATGAAGTTCTTGGCCCGCAGTTCCCTTGCCACAGGCCCAAAAATCCGGGTACCGATCGGTTCCCGTTGTTGATTGATCAAAACCGCGCTATTGTCGTCAAACTTGATATAGGATCCGTCGGGCCTGCGAATTTCCTTGGCCGTCCGGACCACCACCGCCCGGGCCACATCGCCCTTCTTTACCTTGGAATTGGGCATGGCCTCCTTTATCGTTACGACAATCACGTCTCCCACGCTAGCATAACGCCTCTTGGATCCGCCCAAAACCTTGATGCACGAGAGCACTTTGGCCCCGGAGTTGTCCGCAACTTTCAATCTCGTCTCGGTCTGAATCATTTCCTAAGCTCCGATGAACCTCTCTGCGGTGGCCTTCACGCTTCGAGCTTGCTTCTTTCGAGAACGTCCAAAACCTGCCATCTTTTGTTTTTACTGATCGGTCGGCTCTCGATAATTCTCACCTTATCCCCGATCTGGCAGTTGTTCTGCGGGTCATGCGCCATGAACTTGGCGCGGCGTCTGACATATTTCTTGTAAGTCGAATGACGGGTCAAGCGTTCCACCAGTATTAGCACCGTCTTATCCATCCGGTTGCTCACCACGGTCCCGACCAACTTTCTTCGCTGTCCGCGCTCGGTCATGATGACTTTGACTCCTCCGTGACACCCGGTTTGCCGGGCATTTCCCTCAAGATCGTTTTCACGCGTGCCAGGTCTTTTTTCGCCTTCGGAATAGCAGCCGTGTTTCCCAGCTGTCCCGTTGCCTTCTGGAATCTGAGATTGAACAGTTCCTGGCTCAACTCGATCGATTTTTCCTCAAGCTCTTCTGCGGATAATTCCCTCAACTCATTGGCCTTCATGGGCTACGCCCCCCTGCTGACAAATCTCGTGGAAAACGGCAGTTTGTGCCCGGCCAGGCGAAAGGCCTCCGCAGCAACGCTCTCGGCCACACCTTCGAGTTCATACAGTATTTTTCCGGGTTTAACGGCGGCAACCCATCCTTCGGGAGCGCCTTTACCCTTGCCCATGCGGGTTTCAGCCGGCTTTTTGGTGAAAGGTTTATCGGGAAACACACGAATCCACACCTTCCCGCCGCGTTTGACATGCCGCGTCACCGCCACACGCCCGGCCTCGATCTGCTGAGCACTCATATACCCGCACTCCAAAGCCTGCAGTCCGTAGTCTCCGAATTCCAGCGTACCGCCTCGATACGCCTTGCCTCGGATTCTACCTTTCTGCCGTTTTCGATATTTAACTTTCTTTGGACTCAGCATAAGACACGACCTTTATTATCAATTTTTGTCCGGGAGAACTTCACCTTTGAAAATAATAACCTTGACGCCGATCAACCCGTAAGTGGTCCGGGCCTCGGCAAAACCGTAATCGATATCCGCGCGAATGGTGTGAAGCGGCACGCGCCCTTCCCGATACCATTCCCGGCGCGCCATCTCGGCGCCGCCGAGCCTTCCGGCACAGGCGATCTTGATGCCCAGCGCGCCGAACCTCAATGCGGAACTGACGCTCTTTTTCATTGCGCGCCTAAAGGCCACCCGACGGACCAGCTGCAAAGCCACATTTTCGGCAACCAGCTGGGCCTCCACCTCCGGTTTTCTGACCTCCTGGACATCGATGACGACATCCCGCTTGATTTTTTTCTGCAATTCCCGCTTCAGGTTCTCTATTTCCGAACCCTTTTTTCCGATGATGATACCCGGTCTCGCCGTGTGGATGCGGATGCGAACTCTATTGGCGGCCCGTTCAATTTCGACCTTGGACACGCCTGCCTGGAAGGCCTTTTTCCTCAGAAATTCCCGGATGCGGTAATCTTCCAAAACAAATTGACTGTACTCTTTTCCCGCGAACCACCTGGAATCCCAATTTCTGTGAATACCCAATCTAAAACCGATCGGATGAACTTTCTGTCCCAAACTGCACCTCCAGCGCGATCAAGCGATTCGTTTCAATTATTTCTCGTCCAGCACGACCGTCAGATGGCTGCTCCGCTTCCGAATTCTGGAAGCCCGTCCCAGCGCCCGCGGCCGCCAGCGTTTAAGTGTGGGGCCCTCGTCCGCATAAATTCGCTTAATGTACAGGGCGTCCACGTCGGCATTTGCATTCTGCTCGGCATTGGCCACGGCGGAATCGATCAATTTCTTCACGATCCGAGCCCCTTTCTGGGGCGCAAAGGCAAGCCGATTCGTCGCGTCCTCCACCTTCATTCCCCTAAGTTGGTCCATAACAAGCCTGACCTTGCGGGGCGATATTCTCGCATATTTTGCCACTGCCCTTGTTTCCATGGTAACCCTTCACTCGCTTCTTTTACTTTCTCTTGCCTTTCAATCTCGACTTCTTGTCCCCGGCATGCCCGTAAAAGGTTCGGGTGGGAGAAAACTCACCCAATTTGTGGCCGACCATGTCCTCGGTTACGAATACCGGCAAAAACTTCTTCCCGTTGTGGACGGCAAATGTCAGTCCGACAAACTCGGGAAGGACCGTAGACCTCCTCGACCATGTCTGGATAATCTTTCGGCTCTGTGTTTCATTTGCCACTTGGACCTTCCTCAACAGATGGCCATCGATAAAAGGTCCTTTTTTGAGCGATCTGGGCAACGTCCTCCCTCCTATTGCATTTTCATACGGCAGTTCATCCCGAGCGATGAGCTTCGGTTGTGTACAACCGGTGCTTATTTAGTCCGTCTTTTCACAATCAATTTATCGCTGGGCTTCTTGACCCTTGTCCGGTAACCCTTGGTCGGTACGCCCCAGGGGGTTACGGGGTGGCGACCCCCGGAGGACTTGCCTTCCCCGCCGCCGTGGGGATGATCGACGGGATTCATGGCGACACCTCTCACCCTGGGCCGCTTGCCGAGCCAGCGGTTCCGACCGGCTTTTCCTATGGACAAATTTTCGTGGTCAAGGTTTCCGACCTGCCCGATGGTTGCCCGGCACTCCTGAAGCACCATGCGCACTTCGCCGGAGGGAAGCTTTATCTGGGCATAGTGACCCTCCTTGGCCATCAGTTTCGCATAGCCCCCTGCGCTACGGGCCAATTGTCCGCCATGCCCCGCGTTCAACTCGACGTTATGGATGGTCGTACCCAGGGGGATTTTGCTCAACGGCAGTGAGTTGCCGGTCCGGATTTCGGCTTCCGGCCCTGACATCAACCGGTCTCCCACCTGTACTTTGCTGGGTGCCAGTATATACCGTTTTTCCCCGTCGGCGTAATATAACAGGGCGATATTGGCCGAGCGGTTCGGATCGTATTCGATTGCCGCAACCTTGGCGGGAATGCCGTCCTTGTTTCGCTTGAAATCGATGATACGATATCTGCGCTTGTGCCCGCCGCCCCGGTGACGCACCGTCATTCGGCCGTTGGAATTCCTGCCCCCGGATTTATTATTGGGTCTGAGCAGGCTCTTTTCCGGACGCCGCCGGGTAATCTCCTCGTACGTGGAGCAGGTTTGGAACCTTCTTCCCGGCGATGTCGGCTTGTGTGTCTTGATTCCCATTTAAATCCCCTCGAAAAACTCGACCTTTTCCCCGGGCGCCAGTTTGACCATCGCTTTTTTCCAGTCCGGCCGCTTTCCCACATTCCTTCCCAGCCGCCTGTTCTTGCCTTTGACGTTCATCGTTTTCACTTCAATGACTTTCGCCTTCAGGAGAAGTTCCACGGCCTGTTTGATCTGCACCTTATTGGCCTTTTTGTGCACCTTAAAGGTGATTTGATTGGAAAGCTCCTTCTGCAGCGTCGCCTTTTCCGTGACATGCGGTTCCTTGATGATCTGATAGATATCCACTATACAACCAGCGCCTCCTGTATTTTTTCAATGGCGGGCGGGTCCAAAAACAAGTGGTCGTATTTCAACAAGTCATAAACGTTCAGGCCACGACAATTCATGACCTTTACCCAAGGCACGTTCCGGGATGACTTGTCCAGGCTGTCGTTCATCTCCCCGGTAACAATCAAGGCCTTTCGCACGTCAAATCGATTCATAACGCCCACAAAGTCACGGGTCTTGATTTCCGGTAGCGTGAACTCGTTGACCACGGTCAATTGATCCGAGCGGGCTTTGTCACTCAGGACCATGCGCAAAGCGGCCTTTTTTACTTTCTTTGGAACCTTGTCGGTAAATTTTCGAGGCGCGGGCCCGAAAGCCTTGCCGCCGCCCCGCCTTATAGGGGAAGCTGCGTCTCCCACTCTCGCCCTGCCCGTCCCTTTTTGCCGCCAAAGCTTGCTCCCGGACGACTTCACATCGGAGCGGCCTTTGGCAAAGGCGTTTCCGGACCTGCGGCCATGGAGCTGGCCCACAACCACCTGGTGAAGCACATGCGGTTTGACGGGGACTGCGAACACCTCGTCTTTGAGTTCCAGTTCCGAAACCTTTTCATTCTGCAAGTTGTATACATCCACCACTGCCATGTTAAGCCTCTTGTTCCGATAACCATGCGGTCCCTGAAACCCGGCTTTGAACCGCGACCGGAAGGGGTTCCAAAAAAGGGTCCAACGTTATTATGCCTTGGCGATCTCTACCGGGCTGTTTGTGCTACCGGGTACGGCGCCCCGAACCAAAACCACATTCATATCGGGCCGGACGTCGATCACCTTGAGGTTCTTCACGGTGACCCGTTGAGTGCCCATTCTCCCGGGCATCTTCGCCCCTTTCTTGACTCTGCCGGGGGTGGCGCTGCAACCGATGGACCCGGGAACCCGATGCGATCGCGACCCGTGCGTCTTTCGCCCGCCGGAAAACCCCCATCGCTTTATGACGCCGGCGAATCCCCTGCCCTTGCTTAAACCGCTGACATGGACCTTGTCGCCTACGCTGAAGATGTCCGATGTAATTTCCTGCCCCAACTCGAACTGCCCCGGATCTTCCACCCGGATCTCTTTAAGATACGAGAAGCAGGCATTCCCCGACGCCTTGAAGTGTCCCCGGAGAGGCTTATTGACCCGTTTTTCCTTCCGAGGTCCATAGCCCACCTGTATCGCGTTGTACCCTTCCTTTTCCGTGGTTTTTTTCTGTGTCACCACGCAGGGCCCGATCTGAAGGACGGTCACCGGCGAACTTTTTCCTTCTTCCAGGAAGTATCGCGTCATCCCCATTTTTATGCCGAAAAGTTTATTCACCATAAGACGTCAACTCCGGTAATTCCGAATTACTTATCCTTAAAGTTTGATCTCCACATCCACGCCCGCGGCCAAGTCCAGTTTCATCAGGGCATCCACTGTCTGCTGCGTGGGCTCCAGAATGTCCAACAGTCGTTTGTGTGTCCGAATCTCGAACTGCTCCCTGGACTTCTTGTTCACATGGGGCGACCTAAGGACGCAGTACTTGTTGATATCCGTGGGGAGCGGTATGGGACCCGCCACTCTGGCCCCGGTTTCTTTTGCGGTTTCTACGATTTCCATGGCCGACTGATCCAGCAGTTTGTGATCGTAGGCTTTTAAACGAATGCGGATCTTTTGATTGGTCAGCATGCCCGTCTCCCCTATTCGATGATATCGCTGATGACGCCGGCGCCCACGGTCCGTCCGCCTTCCCGGATGGCAAAGCGCAACTCCTTCTCCATCGCTATGGGCGTTATCAGATTCACTTC
>JAFDKD010000075.1 GCA_019307165.1 Deltaproteobacteria bacterium
AAGGATTGGCGTACCCGGCGAGGATTTTACCTGAACCGGCAGGCTTTGCTGACAGCCGATCACGTTTTTGTCAACAAGAAGATCGATCATCATAACCTGAAGCGCCTGCTTCCTGAAGACAAGATCACCTATGTGAAGCCGGGCATCACGCCCGGGGATTTCAGGTTCGACCACCGCACCCGCCGGGAAATTCGCGATCGGATGGGAATCGGTGATGAGCCGGTCATCATCACTGCGGCCATGTTCCGGCCGGGGGTCAAGACTGATGGATTGAGCTGGGTTATTCGGGCCTGCGGTGCGCTGCTGAACATAGGGCGTACCTTTATGCTGGTGATTATCGGGGATGGACAGGAAAGGAGAAAGCTCGAAGAACTGGCCGGCAGCCAGGTGCCAGGAAAAGTATATTTTGTCGGCGAGGTGCCGCGACAAGAAATATATCGGTATTACAGTGCCGGAGATGTGTTCGTCTTCCCGGGCATCGGAGAGTCCCTCGGAATGGTATATCTCGAGGCCCAGTCCTGCGGGCTTCCGGTAGTTGCATTCGATAACGCAGGCGTTCCGGAGGTAGTCAAAAAAGGCACCACCGGTTTTTTGCTTCCCTCTTACAAGATGCCAGCCTATATAGAAGCGATTGATCTCCTCTTGCAGGATTTAGAAACCCGACGTAAGATGAGCCGGGCGGCCGCAGCCTACATTCGGTCTGAACATGACCTGAATCGGAACTACGCCGCAGTGGAGAAAACACTGCTTCGCATTGTCAATTTCACGGGAGGATGAAAAAAAGGCAACCATGAAGGATGAACAGACCATAACCCGGTTCGGTTTGATCCGACATGCGGAAACACGCTGGAACCGGGGAAAACGGATCCAGGGGCAACATGATTCTCCCCTAACCCGCGAGGGTGAAAGACAGGCAAAGCTCTGGGCCGGGGCGCTGGCGGCATGCCACTGGGACTACTGTTTGTGCAGTGATCTCGGTCGTGCCAGGCAGACGGCCGTCATTATCAATTCTTGCCTGAATTTGCCGGCTTTTTACGAAACCGCGCTGAGGGAACAGAATTGGGGCGAATGGGTCGGAAAAACGCTCGCAGAGCTCGAGGCGGAAACCCCTGAGACGTTGGTGGAGCAGGTCGCCAGGGGCTGGCATTTCTGCCCGCCGGGAGGTGAAGATCTCATCAACGTTTTCACGCGAGGCAAATCTGCGCTGACGGCCGCCGCCGAGAAATGGCCGGGGGCTAACGTTCTGACGATCACCCATGCAGGCATGATCAAGTGCCTGGTCTACCACTGCCTGAATCGCGATTTTATTTCGGCTGAAAACCCGGTATTGAAGGTGGCATATCTGCACTGGTTCGTCGTCAAGTCCGGAAATCTCCGTCTGGAAAAAACGAACGCCGTAACGCTGCACCCGCGCTAAGGATCATAAACCGAGAATGAAGATTATTTTTCATTGTCAGCACATCTGGGGTGTGGGCCACTTTTTCCGCGCACTGGAAATCTGCCGCGCCCTCAAAGAGCACGAGTTGATCCTGGTCACCGGCGGCGCACACCTCGAAAGGGGCCTTCCGGATCATGTCCGACACTTTTGCCTGCCCGGCCTGATGACGGACCGCAATTACCAGGGACTTCATCCAACCGATCCGGATCGCTCGTTGGAAGATGTCTGTCAGGAGCGCAAAGAGTTACTCGGGGCATTGTTCACAAAAGAGTGCCCGGATGTATTTTTGGTCGAACTCTATCCTTTTGGAAGAAAAGCGTTCCGCTTCGAACTGGACCCGATCTTAAAAGATATTCGATCAGGGCGTTTGCGATGCGGGAAAGTAATCTGCAGCCTCAGGGACATTCTCGTGGAAAAGCCGGATCCGGCGGTCTACGAATCACGTGTAGTGAACCAATTAAATCTCTATTTCGATGCGCTGCTGGTCCACGCCGACCCTGCGTTGGTGACGCTGGACCTAACCTTTTCCAGGGTTCAGGATATCGACATTCCGGTGGTCTACACCGGGTATATCGCTTCCGAACCTTCGCCGCACCCCGGAAACGAACTGAGAAAAGAATTAAATATAGATCCGGAAGAACATCTTGTCGTGGCCAGCACAGGCGGCGGCAAGGTCGGCATTGTGATGTTGGAACCGCTGCTCGAGGGCTTTCCCCGGCTTGCTTCCGGCACCCCGATCCACTTGCATGCGTTCACCGGGCCATATATGCCGGAGAAAGAATTCAGCTTCCTTTCCAGTCACGCCGGCCCGCGCGTCAAGGTGAGAAGATTTACATCCCGATTTTTAGCCTATCTTGGTGCGGCAGACCTTTCAGTAAGTATGGGCGGCTACAACACTATCATGAATATTCTTTCCACAGGCGTGCCTGCACTCGTATGGCCCTATCCGGGAGACCAGGAACAGGGGCTGCGCGCAAGTCGTTTGGCGGAACTCGGTGTATTGGATGTGATTGCCGAAAGGGACCTGAAGCCAGAGCGTCTCGCCGCCCTAGTCCGAGGAAAGCTGGGATTTTCCATCCGCCGGTCTCACTCCATCGACCTTTCGGGTGCGGTCAACACGGCACGCTGGATGAGTGCTTGCGCCGAGGACTAAAACCATTTTTTTCCTCCCTATAAAGGCTTGAAGCCTGCCACCATAGTGTGATATCTTCAAAGTGTATTTTTCTTTCATGTTGAAATTATAACCGGTTGAAGATGGCAGGATCATTTTGATGACTACCGAGACCAATTCCCACAAATCTTCAGTTCAAAGGAATCGTCTGGTCGTATTGCCCTTCAAGAAAGCAATCGAGATTTCCTTTAAAAACATACAGGTAAGGTTTTTCCGGTCCTTAATCACCACCTTAAGCCTAATGCTGGCGGTTTCCTTTCTGAGCTTCACCAACATCAGCATCGACATCGCCGACGGATTGCTTGCCGGCCGGGACGAACACGCACGCGAGTCCTTGGTACGGGCAGGTTATGACATCACCCCGGGTGATACCAGTGTCGGCAGCACGGCCAAGCAACGCTGGATCGTGATCCTGTCTCTAGTCGTTTGCGTGGTCGGAATCGTCAACGCCCAGTTAATAGCGGTTACCGAACGGTTTCGGGAAATAGGTACCATGAAATGTCTCGGCGCTCTTGACCGTTTTGTGGTCAAATTGTTCTTTCTGGAAGCCGGTATGCAGGGCGTGGCCGGCGGAGCTATCGGTGCTTTGGGCGGAGCGATCTTTGCCCTTTTGAATGCAATTCTGGTTTTCGGTACAACGGCCTTAGTCAGTGTGCCCTGGTTAAAGATGCTCGTTTCCATGCTGAACGCTACCGGTGTGGGTATTCTTTTGAGCCTGATCGGCGTGTTCTATCCGGCTATCATCGCGGCACGGATGCAGCCGATAGAAGCCATGCGCGTCGAGCAGTAACGCGCTGACAGAGAAAAACATCATGGGCCATAACCTAAACATAGTTCGCGTTTCCAACGTGACCAAGAAATTTCAGCTCGGCAAAATAGAGGTTGAAGCCTTGAAAGGCATCAATCTGGAAATTCCGGCCGGTTTCTACATCTCCATCATGGGACCTTCCGGTTCAGGGAAAAGCACCCTTTTCAATATGATCGGCGGCCTGGATAAGCCCACTTCAGGTAAAGTGTTTATTGACGAGATCGATATCGCTCAACTGGATGCCTTCGAATTGGCCTGGCTGCGCTGTCGCAAAATCGGTTATATATTTCAGACCTTCAATCTCATTCAGGTCATGACGGCCCTGGAAAATGTCAACCTGCCGATGATCTTTGCCGGAATGAGCAACGACGAAGCCGTGGAAAAAGGAGTCAGGCTCCTGGATCTGGTCGGCCTCGGCGACCGTTTTCAGCATAAACCCACCGAACTCAGCGGAGGGCAACAACAACGCGTAGCGGTAGCGCGCGCCCTTGCCAATGATCCGGCCATCATTCTGGCCGACGAACCGACAGGAAATCTCGACTTGGGCACTGGAGAAGAAATCATTACCCTGTTGAAAAGCCTCAGCCGGGAAAGAAACGTCACCGTCATTGCGGCCACCCACGATTTTAAGATGCTCAATGTGTCCGATCAAGTGGTATGGATTCGGGACGGACGGGTTGACAAGGTTGAAAACCGTGAAGAACTGTCGATCTCCCTGGGGGAGATCGGCTCAAAAGCGTCTTAATGAGCAGTTGAGCCTGAAAATGGTTTCTGCGCATTCATTTCCTTATGTTGAAATATCTCAGCAAATTAAAATTTCGGCGCCGGTTGCATCGTTGCCATGCGCCTTTTATGCTGTTGGCGGGAGCCATTGCTGCGGTCTGGGCTTTTACGGCAGTGGCGGCATCTGAACCTGCCGCTACTGCCTTAAGAGCCGATATCGAAAAGCTGGCTTCACTCCAGGATCGCAGCACCGGAACACCGGGAAACAGATCTGCCGCAGTCTATATCAGAGGAGTATTTGAAACGCTCGGCCTGGAAGAAGTCGGGGCACACAAATTTTCAGTACCGGTCATCGTAAACGACGAAAGTCGGCTCAGCATGCCGGGCCGAGAGTTGTCGATCGATATTACGCCGGTCATCCTGAACGCCATCACGCCGCAAACCATATCACCGGATGGAATCAACGGCCCCCTGGTGTATGTTGCCAATGGTGATATGTCCGATTTTAACGGCAAGCTGATTGAAGGCGCCATTGTCCTCATGAACATAGATTCAGGAAAGAATTGGCTGAACGCTGCCTCGCTGGGCGCCGCGGCCTTGATTTACGTCGATGGCGACGCGACGCTCAAGATGCTCTACAAAGAGAAGATGGAGCTTTCCCCCATCCAGTTTCCCCGCTTTCGTATGGAAAAATCCACGCTGCGGAATATCTTCGGCGACTTCGAATCGTCGCCGGAAGGAATTGTCGCACCCCGCGTCCAACTGACATCGAAGATCAGCTGGCAGGAGGTCGTCAGTGAAAACATCTACGGCCTGATACCCGGAAGCGATCCGCAGTTGCGTGACCAGCTCGTGATCATCGAAGCTTTTTACGATAGTACTACCATGTTGCCGGGTTATTCTCCCGGCGCCGACGAAGGCTGCAGCATCGCTACTTTGCTCGGACTCGCCCACGCCTTTGTGCGACAACCGCCGGGTCGATCCGTTCTGCTGGTGGCCACTTCCGGCCACGCGCAGACACTGGCCGGCATGCGGGAAATGATATGGAGCATTGTTTCGCGATCAAAAGATCTACGGGATATAGAAAAAGAGCTGCAAGCCGTAGGAAAACAGTCCCGCAATTATCTCAAACTACTCGAAGACACCCTCGATGAAGAAGCGTTAGAGCAGTTTCTGCGTGAAAATGACGGAAACGGCAAAGAGTTTTTGAGTGCACTCAAAGATCGGATTAAAACCGAAGTCGACACGCTGTCGCGACGTCTCATGCGGCTGCGTTTGCTGGGTGATGATAAAGTCGATCAAGATCTCATTCAAACGCTGGCCCAGCAGCGTTTTACCCTGCGTCGCCTGGTTTGGCGGACTTCTCTGGCCGACCTTTCGGCAGAAGACAAGCACAGTCTTCAAGCATTGCTTCCACTTGCGGCCGAAGACCACAAGCGATTGCTGGCAGATACCAACCGGCAACTCAAATTGCTTGCCAGCGCTAGAGATTTCAGATCGGTGGCCAAATCTCTGGAGATTGCCGCTGTTGTGTCCCTTCATCTTTCCAGCCATGGTAATGGCTTTGGCGCATTCAACGATGGATGGCTATACCCCCTGCGGCCTCGGGTCAACCGGGTTCCTTGCTACAGTCTTCTGGACGAAGTCCTCCGTAAAGGTGCAAAGCCGACCGGTGCGACACCATCCCTCTACCGGGACACCCTGCGGCCCAGTAGCCTGCGAACCTGGCAGAGCTGCTTTTTGGATAAACCCTTCCTGGGGGGAGAAGTCAGTGCCCTGGCCGGTTACTTGGGATTTACCCTGGCAACCGTCAACGACGCTCGTGCCCATTGGGGTACGCCCGCTGATGGACTGCAAAATGTGAACTGGTCATACGCCGCCGAACAAAGTGCCCAGATTGCGGCCTTATTGAAGTTTGTTACCACAGCCCCGGCATTACACGATGGAAATCTGCCCAGGGATGGATTCACCTCGGTTACCGGTCATGCAAAATTCCTGCGTCACGGGGAACTCTTTGCCGATCAAGCGGCACCGGAAACCATCATAATGGCTTTTCAAGGAAAGGGACGTTATTACAGCCGCGTGGATAACCGCGGGGTTTTTTGTCTGAAAGGCGTGGCCACAAAAAAGCTGGTCCAGGACAAGGTCATCATCGAGGGCTACCGCTTCGATCCGGTCACCGGAGAGGTAATTTGGGCCATAGACAAAAAACAGACCGGCAAATCCGCCTACCGCCTTGAAATCCGAAGAAGCAATGTGGAAACCGACCTGATTATGTTCGGTTGCAGGCAGATGACCCTGTTCAACCTGCTTGAACCCCGCAGCTTCAGGTACATGAGCAAGATTCAACTTATCGACACCAGGCGAGAGGCCAAACCGTCCCGCTACTGGTGGAGTCGGATTGATACCCGGTCTTCCGTCATCGCTTCGATGTACGTGGAACCAGGATCACGGATAAAA
The DNA here is from genome assembly GCA_019307165.1 of Deltaproteobacteria bacterium. GTDB lineage: Bacteria > Desulfobacterota > DSM-4660 > Desulfatiglandales > Desulfatiglandaceae > JAFDKD01. The sequence continues at coordinate 6,601 of JAFDKD010000075.1, forward strand.
ATCACGCTTTCCGACACTGTCTTGAAACATAAATTAATTCTGCTCAACGCCGACGCCGATAACCCGGAGGGCGTTGGTTATCTTGTCGATGAATGGCCAAACTTGTATCACACCGATTTTCTCACCGCCCGAGACATGTGGGCATTGCTCGGTCCACGCATCGAAAACCTTGAAACGAACGGCATTTTCAACGAAAGAATCTCCCGGCTGCGTCAGGAGGGCATAGTCGCCCTGAAGAACGCCTCTCAAGCGCTGGAGGATCGAGCATATGATCGGTTTGCCGAGGCTGCCAGGCGTTCCTGGGCACTAGCCAGCCGGGTCTATAGTGACATCGATAAGACCCAAAAGGATGTTCTCTTCGGCGTCCTGTTTTATATTGCGCTTTTCGTTCCCTTTGCTTTTTGCATGGAACGGTTGCTATTTGCCTACACGAACATCAACAAGCGCATTATCGCTTTCTGTGCAATTTTACTGCTTCTCATTGCGGTTATTTATCACATCCATCCGGCATTTAGACTAGCATACAGCCCGACCGTGGTTATCTTGGCGTTTTTTATCATGGGACTGTCTTTTGTCGTCACCCTGATCATCTATTTTCGATTCGAAGAAGAAATGACACGCCTCCAAAAGCGAGCCCATCGGATGAAAATTTCGGAAATCGGCCGTTGGAAAGCATTCACGGCTGCATTTTTACTCGGTGCCAGCAATTTGAAACGCCGGAGATTGCGGACTGCGCTGACCTGCACCACACTGACTATCTTGACCTTTACCGTGATGAGTTTTACTTCAGTCAAATCCATGCGTTTGCACACCCGTCTAAAATACAAAGACCAGGCACCCTATCATGGGTATCTGTTCAAAAACGTCAACTGGTTCGACCTCCCTCGGGAAGCCTTTTCTAGTATGTCCAACTATTTCGAGGATATCGGGATTGCTGTACCGCGGGTATGGCTGGAAGACTCGGATCCAACCCGCAGCCTGAACATACCGATTCAATATAAAGGACACTCTTATGCGGCCAGAGGACTGGTCGGTCTGTCGGCTGACGAAGACAGGGTGACCGGTCTCGACAGGATCCTGGTTGGCGGCCGATGGTTCCGGCCAGATGAGCGCAGGACAATCATCCTGCCCGAACGTATGGCCAAAGATTTGGGTCTCACGCTCAAATCCCTTCCCAATGCCAATGTCAAACTTTGGGGTCTTCCCTTTAAAGTAGTCGGCGTCTTCTCAGGCAAGGCGCTGATGGAACATCCGGATCTTGATGACGAACCGATTACGCCCGTGACTTTTCCCAGTGAGGTTTCCATGGAAATGACCGAAGTGGAGATGGAAGCACTGGCTTCGGGGGAAGAAATCCGCACCTTTCAGTCTCGCTATCACCACATCGACGGGGATTTGACTGTGATTGTTCCCTATCAAACTCTCTTATCCATGGGTGGCAAGCTGAAAGCAATCGCAGTAAAACCTGAAACTACCTTGAGGCGTGTCCAAGCGGAAGATCTCGTGGATCGCTTCGGATTGACACTTTACACCGGTGAAGCAAAGGGCATTTATTTGTACACTGCCAGCGATACCATGAGTTATAGTGGTGTTCCCAACATCGTAATTCCTTTGATTATATCCGTCTTTATTGTTCTCAATACTATGATCAGCAGTGTTTACGAGCGCAAGCGTGAAATCGGCATTTACACCTCCGTTGGTTTGGCACCTTCACATGTATCGTTTTTGTTCATTGCTGAGGCCTTGGCCTTCGCCGTGATCAGCGTTGTGTTGGGCTATTTGCTGGCGCAGGTTAGCGCGAGTTTGTTTGCCGAGACAACCATTTGGGAGGGAATAACCGTCAATTATTCCTCCATGGCCGGCGTGGCTGCCATGGTGCTGGTGATGCTGGTCGTGTTGATCTCGGCGATCTACCCTTCCAAGGTGGCCGCTGAAATCGCGATACCGGATGTCAATCGGTCTTGGAAGATGCCGCCTGCCAAGGGAAACATTCTTGACATCACGCTGCCATTCTTGATGAGCCAGCGGGAACATCTGAGTATTGGCGGGTTTTTGTTCGAGTATTTCCAAGGCCACAGAGATGTCTCCCATGGTCTTTTTTCCGCCGACGAACTTCGCTTTGATATCGGAAAGTGTTATATTCCGCCCGAAACCACTTCGGAGGCTCTTCTGCCAGCAGAAAGTGTCGATGTGGCCGTACAGCCGGATAACGGTGAATATCTGCAGCTTTATGTCGATATTTGGCTGGCGCCTTTTGATTTTGGAATCATGCAATCGGCAACGATTGCTTTTTGCCGTGCCCAAGACGATCATGGCTACTTAGAAATCCGGGTCCGTTTGACAAGATATGCCGGGGAAGCCAATGCCTGGTGCCGGATCAATAAGGCTTTTGTCCACAACTTGCGCAAACAGCTCTTGATATGG
>JAFDKD010000076.1 GCA_019307165.1 Deltaproteobacteria bacterium
GTTTTTACCTGCGGCGCTGTTCCGGAAGACGACGGTACGGTAAAAATATACTGGGGCGGTGCTGATACCGTCATGTGCGTTGGCTCGGCGGTGATTGATGACCTGGTACAGCTTTGTTTGTCGGTTTCCCGGCCGCCGCTGTAGCTTGTTGTCATAACCGGCTTATTGCAAATCAGGAAATGCACAATAAATTTCATGAACTGATCGAAACAAGTTTTCCAGGATATGTCGGAATTGAAAATCAACCATGCCAGACAAATTCTAAATACAAAGCACACAATATCAGACTTCAATAATGGTGCAGTGATATGGCCGAAAAAAAGTATCTAACGCCAAAAGTTAAAAGAAAAAAGAAAAAAATTTGGGGAGACGCTTCACGCGTTATAACCCGCCCTTATATTCCCGGCGGCGCGAATCGCATAACCAAAATCATTCAACGCATAGCGGACTTGCCTGACACGACGGTCGAAGATCTTCTTGCACAAATAATGCTTGATTTTTCTGAGCGGCACAAAGACATCAGACGCGTTTTTGAGCGTAACCTGAATGAGGTAAGAGGTCATGTTCCACGGGATGCCGTGCTAAGCGAGACTAAAAAGGCTCTCATCGGGGCCTATTTTACGATGGAGTACTCCATTGAATCGGCTGCCCTTTTTAACCCTTCAATCGTCCTCCACCCTGATCAAGGCGATCTGGACGAAGGCAGCTTGCGCTTTATCATGAGCCTGAGGGCAATCGGCGAAGGCCATGTGTCCTCTATTGTATTTCGAAGCGGTGTCCTTGACCGGCATAATACGTTTATCTTCGACCCGACCAGCGATTATGTCGAGAGGCCTGACGTCCGTTTAAACCCGGTTTACGACCGGTATCTCTTCCAGCTGAAGCTCAATGAAATGGAGGCCTGCAATGAGGTAACAGCGCATATTCTTGACCAGTTGCGGGAAGATTTCACCTATAGTGAATTAAAAGAAAAGATCGGAGCGCTTCGCGCAAGACCCATTTTCTTTGAGGCGCGCCAGAACCAAACCTTCGAAATCATGCACTGGCTTGCCAATTCGAATTATGAGGTGGATTTCCACCCCGATCACAAAATATCCGAACGGGTCATCTTTCCCGTTTCGGAAAACGAAAGCAGTGGCATTGAAGACGCCCGGTTCGTGCAATTTTTTGATGACAACGGTGAGGTCACCTATTATGCGACCTATACGGCCTATAACGGTTTTACAATCCTTCCGCAGCTCATTGAAACAAAGGATTTTATTAAATTTAAAGTGACAACCCTCAACGGCAAAGCAGTAAAAAACAAGGGCATGGCTCTTTTTCCGCGTAAAATTGACGGCAGCTACGCCATGCTATCGCGCCAGGACGGTGAAAACAATCATATCATGTTCTCAGACAATATCCATTTCTGGCAGGAATCCCAAATCATCCAGGTGCCTGAATTTCCTTGGGAATTCATCCAGATCGGCAACTGCGGTTCCCCCCTTGAGACCGATAAAGGTTGGATCGTACTCACTCATGGTGTCGGGCCCATGCGGCAGTATTGCATCGGCGCCATGCTGCTAGATCTTGAAAACCCGGCAAAAGTCATCGCCCGCCTGGATGAGCCATTGCTTGCACCGCGTGAGGAAGAGCGCGAGGGGTATGTCCCCAATGTCGTTTATACCTGCGGTGCGATTTTCCACAATAGCGCCCTGGTCATACCCTATGGCATGTCTGATATTACATCCGGCATAGCAACTGTTGAAGTCAGAGAATTGATTAACTGTATGCGTCCAGTAGCTTAGTGATTTTAAGATTGGCGCACGCAAAACTTCAGACGGTTGATCAAGTGAGATTAACTTGATCTGGGATCTTGATCTGAGCAGTGTCGTTTATATCTCGGAGAAGCTCCGTCAGGGGCAGATCCGAGGCATTGAACAAAACATTGCAAAGCTTTCTGCTAAACTGGATGAACTGAAAGAAAAGATCAGGATGCCAACCGGAAAGGGGCCCAAAAGGAACCGGGAAGATCTTGAGAATCAGTGTATACAAATAAAAAGTCCGGTTACTGTATGTATTACAGTGGCTTACACCGTATTTTGTGACTCAGCTTAGTAAAGTCACGCTAGGTTGTCACGGAATGAACACTCAAGATGGGCACACGCCGGCCCTAACGGAAGGTAATTTCCCCGTTAGGGCCCTTTATCAACCTCAAAAAATGGGTATGCCATAATAGGTATGGGTGTCAGGTCTCAACATTCAACACATTTAAAATTTCTTTCAATCTTTTTTTTAAGTTCTTCGCTTGGTCTATCTTCTCTTTAAATCTTCGATTGGATTGGCTCACGGCAGACCCCCTCATATTGTAATAAGCACCAATATCCTTGAGTCTATAACCGCCATTTCTTTGGCCTATATATAGTCCCTAAATTCTGCAAGTCAACAATCTTTTTCAATGCTCTGATATGGCCGGGAGTAGTGCCGCAGCAACCCCCAACCAGTGTTCCACCTGCCTCGATTATTTTTTCAAAATACGTGGCAAAAACATCCGGTGTATAAACTTGATCCTGGTTACCAGGTAATCCGCCATTCGGTTCGACGAATAAAGGTTTGTCCGTTTTTTTTCTAAACCTTACCGTGAGTTCAACAGCTTGATCAGGTGTGACACTGCCACAATTAAATCCAATGATATCCGCGTCGTTCAATGAAATTAAGTCATCAATTTTAGCTCCATAAATTGTTGCAAAGTCATCTGTTTTTTCGAAGTAATTAAAGGCAAGTGATACTGCAGTTATCATATCATAGTCTTTAGAGGCCCTTAACGCCGCCCTCAACTCCGGGAGAATAAAAAAGGTTTTACAAATTACCAAGTCTACGCCGGCATCTTTAAATGCACGAACCTGTTCCTTGTAGGCGGCATAAAACTCGTCTTCAGTATATGCTTTTGTTGGGTCCATTGCCCATTCCTTAAATTCTCCCGTTGTTGGACCAATACAACCCCCGATATATTTCACCTCAGGAATATCTTTTAATATTTTCGCAGCCTTGTAAGTGATTTCATAAGCATCTTCGCTATGGTTGTATCGTTTAAGAGAGATTGAACTTGCCTGCAATGTATTTGTCACCAAAATATCCGCACCTGCCTCGATATACTCTTTTTCCGAGCCTCTTCCGGAGTCACTGTGTCCAGGCTGCCGTCTTCGTTTTGCACGATCGCCCCGCTTCGTGTGAGCAGCTTCAAGCGCCACCCGCGCTCCTCCATGTCAGCCCCGGTGCCGGGCAAAACGTTCATGCAGACCTGCCTGATGGGAAAATCGTTTTTATTGAAAATGTCTTTACTAAAAGGTAGCGAAATCGGCGCCGCCGCATCATGCGCCGGATGCCGCGTGATGCCGCCTATTCTTTTGGAGACCATGGACCGGAAAATGGACCAGGAAGCTGAAATTGGCCGACGCATAAAGTCTTTTCGCAAGAGTCTGGAACTGACCTTGCGTGACCTGGCCGAAAAAACCGGGTTCTCGCAAGGATATCTATCCAAAGTTGAAAACTCGCCCAAAGCACCCCCTGTTTCGACATTGATTAGGCTTTCCAAGGCGTTAAGTGTGAGCATGAACGCCATCCTCGGCGAAACCGAGCACATAAATACCATCACGTTGGTACGCAAGGGCGAACGCAGCCAGATGGCGAGGGACGGAACTCAATTCGGTTACTGGTTCGAAACATTGGCCCCGGCTTTCGTCGATAAAAGGATGACCCCTTACCTGTTGACCATGCCGCCGAACGTCCTCCAGACGCCTTATGTGCAGCACGAAGGGCAGGAGGTGTTTTTCATTCTGGAAGGGACATTGCGATTCATTCATGGGCAATCCGAATTCACTGTCCGCCAAGGGGATTGTCTTTATTTTGATTCAAGTGTGCCGCATACTGCCATCGTTTTGGGTGACAAAGAGGCCCGAATCCTGGCGGTCATCTGGTCGCCGTAATTTTGTGGCGAAATTCTGTTTGAACTGACGGACGTCGAAATTTCCATAGGACCAACGGGCGCCGGCCGACGGTCGGCGCCCCGAGGATTGATTGAATCAACTCAATTCAAGGAGGCTTATGATGAAAAAGACCGCTCTCGTTTTGTTGATTGCCGTCCTGGCACTGTTCATGGTTCCCTACGGGGCTTCGGCCGGAGACAAGATCGTCCGTTTGAAAATGCCGTCGGCCATTCCGACCAAGTTGCCGTTGATGGAAAATCTGCATTGGTTCGCCAAGCAGGTAGAGTTGATCACCAACGGCAGCGTGCTGATAAAGATCTACGAACCGGGCGCCCTGGTGCCGCCTTTTGAAATTCAGGAAGCGGTTTCCGCCGCCCAGGTGGAAGCAGGTTGGAGCGGGACCATTTACATGAGCGGTAAAATGCCGGCCGCCTCGCTCTTTACTTCCATGCCCTTTGGCCCAAACGTGACCGAATTCTTCGGCTGGTATTATTTCGGCAACGGCACGAAGCTGATGCAGGAAATGTACGATACAAACGGCTTCAACGTCAAAGTATGGCCGATGTTGTTCATCCCAACCGAATCGGGCGGCTGGTTCAATAAAAAAGTCGAATCAGTGGAAGACTTCAAAGGCATGCGGCTGCGGTGGCCCGGCCTGGGCGGCAAAGTCCTGAGCAAACTCGGGGCCTCGGTTTCGACCATTCCCGGCGGGGAAATCTTTCCGGCCTTGGAAAAAGGGGCTCTTGACGGCAGCGAATTCAGCAACCCGATTCTGGACAACGCCCTCGGTTTCTGGAAAGTGGCAAAATACAACTACTTCCCCGGCTGGCACCAGACATGCACCGCCATGGAGTTCATGATCAACAAGAAAGTGTGGGCCGCCATGAGCCCCACCGAACAGGCGGCCATTGAAACGGCGATCATGGCCTCTAACCTGCGCGGGGTGGCCCTAGTCGAAGCTGGTGTCGGCAAGATCCTCAAGGCCAACAAGGAGGAGCGCGGCGTTCAGAACATGCTCTACAGCAAAGCCACCCTTCTGGCCCTCCGAGCCACCTGGGAAGAAGTGGCCAAGGAGGAATCCGCCAAAGACGCCTTCTTCAAAAAGGTCTATGATGACCTCACCGCGTTCATGAACGACTATCAGATTTGGGAATGCCACAGCTACCCTGCCTTGCCCATGGAATGCGACTATTAATCGAGAGGCGGCAGCATGAGTACTAAACCATCATCCCAAGAGAAAGGTCCGGTCGGGGCCCTCGAACGGTTCATCGAAGGCTTCGGCCGCCTCGTAAGTTACCTGTGCGCCGTGTTGATGGCCGTCATCGTCATTCAGGTGGTCGCCCGGTACGTATTCGGCCGCGGCTTCGTCGTACTTGAAGAACTGGAATGGCATCTCTATGCGGTCGGCTTCCTCATCGGGATGTCGTATTGTGCGGTTAAGGACGCCAACGGTGGTGATGGTGATCCACGGTTGGAACTTTTTCGTCCACAGTTGGACCCTGGGTGAAAGCTCCGATGCCCCCCTGGGCCTGCCCTATCGCTGGATCATCAAAGGCTTTCTGCCCTTTAGTCTGGTTTTGCTCGGACTGGCCGGCGCGGCCCGCTTTTTTCGGGCCATCGAAGTATTGAGAGGTGACAACGCCCATGGAAGTGACTGACTTTCTCGTAATCTCCATGTTCCTGACCTTCATGATCCTGCTTCTGTTGGGCATTCCGGTGGCCTATTGCCTGTTTGGAACGGCCATGGCCTTTGTCGTGGTCGGCTGGGCCGCCGACCAGTATCTGGGAACCTGGACCGGCCTGGGCTTCAATTTCGTCGGCCTGACGGTCAGGCGAATGTACAGCGTCATGAGCAACTGGATACTGGTGGCCATCCCCATGTTCATTTACATGGGGCTGATGCTGGAACGCTCCGGCGCGGCCGAACGGTTGATGCATTCGGCCCAGGACATATTCGGCGCGATCCGCGGCGGCCTGACCGTGACCACCACCTTGATCGGCGTGCTGTTGGCCGCTTCGACCGGCATCATCGGGGCCTCGGTCGTCCTGCTGGGCATGCTCAGCCTTCCGACCATGCTCGAACAGGGCTATTCCAAGGAGCTGGCGACCGGGACCATCGCCGCGGCCGGCACCTTGGGCATCCTCATTCCGCCCAGCATCATGCTGGTCATAATGGCCGACCAGCTGGCCTTGTCGGTCGGGGACCTCTTCCTGGGCGCGGTCTTCCCGGGCGTGATCCTGGCCATACTTTACGTCATCTTTCTCTTGGTCTACCCGTTGTTCCGCCCGGAGGCCGCGCCGCTCAACCCGAACCGCAGGCCGTTTTCCGGCAAGATGGCCCTGGCCCTGATGCGGGATGTGGCGCCGCCGGCCCTTATGATCGTGGCCGTTCTCGGCTCGATTTTCGCCGGCATCGCCACCGTGACCGAGGCCAGCGGTGTGGGCGCTTTGGCGGCCACGGTCCTGGCCCTGGCCAATCGGAAGCTCAACTTGAAGGTCATGAAAGAGGTCCTGGTCCCCACCTTTCACACCGTAGCCTACATAATGACCATTCTGGTCGGGGCGACCTGCTTCGCACTGGTCCTGCGGGGCCTGGGCGGTGACGATGTCATCGAACGGGCCCTGACGTCATTGCCCTTCGGGCCCACCGGGATCGTCTTCTGCCTCCTGGTCGCGGTCTTCATCCTGGGCTTTTTCCTGGACTGGATCGAAATCACCCTGATCATCCTTCCCTTGGTCGCTCCGGTGGTCGGCGCCATGGACCTGGCGGTTGACGGTTTCGGGGTCATCGACAAACCGGCGGTGGTCTGGTTCGCCATTCTGGTGGCCGTGGCTCTGCAAACGTCGTTTCTCACACCGCCGGTCGGACCGGCCCTCTTCTACCTGCAGGGCATATGTCCGCCTGAGGTCACCCTCGCGCACCTCTACCGCGGCGTGGCGCCCTTCGTTATCATGCAGATGATCGTGTTGGTGATCATTTTCTTCTGGCCGGACCTGATAACGTGGCTGCCGGCCGCAGTCTACAGATAACCCCACCAACCCCATGGCCTTTTGCCCGGAGAAAGCAATGAAGAGATTCGATAACTACGAAGTCATTATCCCGGACTTTCTTGCCTTGCACGGCAAACACCGCGCCGCCCGCCCTGCCCTGGTTTGCGGCGATCGTCGGTTCACATGGGCCGAATTCAGCGAACGCATTGACCGCGTGGCCAACGGCCTCATCGCCCGGGGTCTAAAAAAAGGCGACAAGGTCAGCCTGCTGTCGTCCAACTGCATCGAAATGCCCGAGATCATCTTCGGCGTGGTGCGGGCCGGCGGTGTGATCGTGCCTTTGTCGGCCATGGTCACCGGCGAGGCCCTGGCCCGCATGATCGACAATTCGGATTCGACCTTCCTCTTCGTCCGCGCTTCGATGTGCGAGGTCGTCAAACCCTTCCGCTCCGGTTTCGACAAGATCCCGGCCGACCATTTCTTCGCCTTCGACGGCCGGGTGGAAGGCTGGGGGTCGTACGATGACTTCCTGGCTTCGGCCGGTCCCGAGCCGCCGGAGGTTAAAATCACCTATTACGACCCCTTCAACATCATGTACACATCGGGCACGACCGGCCGGCCCAAAGGCATATTGCATCACCACGCGAACCGCATGTATTTTGCCGGCGTCATAGGCCTGGACCTCTCCATGAACGCCGCCTCAAAGGGCATCGTATCGACTTCGCTCTATGCCAACGGCACTTGGCTGGCCTTTCTGCCGATCGTTTTCAGCGGCGGCTGCGTGGTCGTCATGGAGGTCTTCGACCCGATCGAATTCGCCCGGCTGATCCAGCAGGAAAAATGCACCCATACCTTTATGGCCCCGGTCCAGTTCCAGGCCCTTTTGGAAAACATCGACTTCGACCAGTACGACTTGTCTTCGATGAAGGTCTGGGTTTCGGGCGGATCGGCCATGCGCACCGACATCAAACGCCAGGTTTTGGAAAAGTTTCCGGGCGAGCTCATGGATCTGTGGGGCCTGACCGAAGGCGTGGCCACGATCATTCGCCACGAGGAAATTATGGCCGGCAAAATGGAATCGGTCGGTCTGCCTTTGCCGGGGATGGACGTGCGCATCATCGACGACGACGGGAGGGAGCTGCCACGGGGCGAACTCGGCGAAATCGTCGGATACAGCCCCTTTCTTATGCCCGAGTACTACAAACTGCCGGAAAAGACGGCCGAATCCATCTGGGTGGACGAAGCCGGCCGCACACACCTCAAGACCGGTGACATGGGTAAACTCGACGAGGACGGCTTTCTCTATATACTTGACCGCAAGAAAGACATGATATTGTCGGGGGGGATCAACATTTTCGCCAACGACCTGGAACAGGTGATCGGTCGCCATCCGGACGTCAGCGATGTGACCGTCATCGCCGTGCCCCATAAAAAATGGGGCGAAACCCCGCTGGCCCTGGTCATCCGGAGGCCGGGGGCGGAGGCAACCGGGGAGGAGATCAAGGCGTGGGCCAACCCCAAACTGGCCAAATACCAGCGCCTGCATGCGGTTGAGTTCGTGGACGACTTGCCGCGCAACGCCCTGGGCAAGGTGCTCAAACGCCAATTGAGAGAGCCGTACTGGAAAGATTTCAGGAAGTAGGTCCCGGCAAGGGGCCTGGATTGGAGTAAATCATGAGTGAACAAAAGGTCAAGACCAGGGGGTCCAAAAAAACCCTGGAGACGGCCCGCAACGCCTATAACTTCATCGTCGAAGACTATTTGCAGGGCCACCGGCACAAACAGGAGGGCAAGCCCGTCGTCTGGTCTTGCGCCCTGGTGGAAAAGGAACTCTTTTACGCCATGGGGCTTCACCCCTACTACCCGGAACAGTTCGCCGCCCTGTGCGCGGTGCGCCGTCGGGATGCCGATCCGGAATCGGAAAAGGAAGCGGTACGTTTCGCCCGCATCGCCGAGCAAGCAGGGTATTCGACCGACCTGTGCGGGTATGAACGGGTGGCCACCGGGTATGTCATCAACGAGGACCTGTCCGACGCCCCCTTGGACGGCATGGCCCCGCCGGACATGCTGGTCACCACCTCGGGCATCTGTGATGTGCGGCTCAAGTGGTTCGAAGATATGGCCCAGCGTTTGAATGTACCTCTGTTTACCTTTGACCGACCGGAGGCCGTCTTTCAGGGCATCATGCAGCACCCCAAGTCGCATGAAGTTGCCTACTACAAAAGGCAGCTCGGCGACTTTCTGGCTTTCACCGAAGAGGTCACCGGCAATCGGTACGATCAGGACCGCCTCAACGAATGCCTGGATTGGGGCTACAAGACCAACGAACTGCGGTTGGAGGTATTGGAACTGCGCAAGGCGGTCCCCTCGCCCATGGGTTGCGCCGACGGCTTCGCCACCATGTACCCGGGTATGTATTGCACGGGCACGGAAAAGGCCTACGATTTTTACAAAGCCCTGCGCGACGAAGTCAAGGCACGGGTCGAGGCCGGTAAAGGTCAAATTGAGAACGAGCGTTTCCGGCTCCTTTGGTACGGCATCCCGTTATGGTTCAACATGTCCATTTTCAACTATTTCGAGGAGATCGGCGGGGTATTCGCCTACGAACCGGCCTACAATCCGTCTCCCTGGCCGCCGCGGGAGCACCGTGATCCCTTGACCGAAATCGCCGTCCGCACCCTGTCCGTCGGCACGGGCATGGGAAGCATGATTCAATCCATGGTCGACAACTGCATCAACTACGATATCACCGGCGGGGTCCTGGCCTATCTCTTGACTTGCCGGCCTGTATATCTGCCGGTCTTGGAAATCCGGCGCGCTTTGGAAGAGCGACTGGGTATCCCCTCGGTGCTGGTCGAATGTGACCTGGTCGACGAACGGACATATTCCGAAGGCCAGGTCCGCACCCGCATGGATGCCTTCGCAGAGCAGATATTGCGAAAACTGGAGGCCGGCGAGCCCATCCAGAAAGGAAAGGCGGCCTGAAATGATAGATGCGTTTGCTCAATTCAACGAAGACCGGCATCAAGCCATAAAGAAGTACAAAGAAAAGACAGGGAAGAAAGTCTTCGGCTATTTCTGCTGCCTCAGCCCTGAAGAGATCCTCTTCGCCGCCGACGTCCTGCCGATTCGCATCACAGGCACGGGCGAGCCGCTGCAACACGCCGACCTTCATGTCCCGCCCAACAGCTGCCCCTTTGCCCGCAGTTGCCTGGATGCGGGGATGCGCGGCCTGTACGACTACCTTGACGGCGTGCTCATCCCCAACAGCTGCGATATCATTTTTTCCATGGAGTATTTGTGGAAGGAACTTGTTCCGCGTCCCACTCCGCCGGCCATCATCAGCGGGGTGGATATCAAGCCCTTTGTCCACTACATCAACTACCCGGAAAAAATCAACAGCCCGGAGGTGATGCCCTATTACACCACAATCCTGCAGACCTTCCGGCAGGACCTGGAACGGACCCTGAACCGGACCATCACGGACGACGACCTTTCCGCGGCCGTCACCGCGTACAACGAGGACAAGGTCCAGATGAAGCGCATGTACGACATGCGAAAAACCGACCCCCCGGCCGTGTCCGGGTACGAGGCCTGGCAGGCGGCCTACGCCTCGGTCTCCATGCCCCGCGACGAACACGCCGCTTTGCTCAAGGACTGGCTGGACGAAATCGAACAAAGCGGCCGGCGGGCCGAAGAAGGGGTGCGCATCTATCTGTCCGGATCGGCCATGGACCACATCAACGCCCATATCTTCAAAGTCATCGAGGCGTGCGGCGGTCAGGTTGTTTCCGACGACCTGTGCGTGGGTACGCGCACCTTCTGGTATCCGCTCAACCTGGACCTGCCGCCCCTGGAAGCCATCGCCCGACGCTCCCTGGGAACGGCCTGCCCGCGTTCGACCGTGACCGCGCATATCCCTGAAAACCGCTGGGCCCACATCAAGAACACCACGGCCGGGTTCGACTTGGAAGGGGCCATTTTTTACGTTCTGAAATGTTGCGACGCCCGTTTGTCGGAATTCCCGCACCTGCGTGACAAACTGCGCCAAGAGCTGGACATGCCGATCCTCTTTTTGGAAGGGGATTACACCATCGAAGGGGTTGAACAGATGACGGGCCGTGTCGAGGCCTTCCTCGAGATGATTGAGGGATAGGCCTTGATTACGGTCGGCATCGATGTGGGGGCCCAGAGTGTGGCCGCCGTCGCTCTGGACGGCGACCGCATCCTGGCTGAAGTGGTCCTGACCACCGAGGAGACGACCGATGCGGCCGCCCGCCGCGTCTTTCGGCAACTGCTCGATCAGGCCGGGCTGGAGGCCGGGCAGGTAGAAAGGACCATCGCCACAGGCTGGGAAGCCGACGAGGTCCCCTTGGCCGACGACACCTCCTCGGAACAGGTTTGCACCGCCCTGGCGGCCCGCTTCCTGGTTCCGACCGCCCGGACGGTGATCGACATGGGGGCGGAAGGCTGTCGGGTGATGAAACTGGATCCCGGCGGCATCCTTGAGGATTTCGCCAACAATTCCAAATGCGCCTCCGGGACCGGCTCGTTCCTGGAACTGGGAGCGGTCTATCTGAAAACACCGATAGAAGAACTGGGACCGCTATCCCTGACCGCCGACGGCGCGGCCGAAGTCAGCACCATCTGCGCTGTTTTCGCCGAATCGGTTATCATCTCCCACATCCATCAGGGCGAATCCCGCGCCCGCATCGCCGCCGGCATCCATCGGGCCGCGGCCTCGCGGGCGGCTGAACTCGTCGGCCGAGTGGGCCTGGTCGAAGACGTGGTGATGATCGGCGGCGCGGCCCTCAATGCGGGTCTGGTCAAAGCCATGGAAGACCTGATCGGGGTAAAAATCCATGTCCCGCCCAGCCCGCAGACAGCCGCCGCACTGGGCGCAGCCATCAAGGCATCCAAAAAGAAACGGCGGCGTAAAAAAAGGCCGCGGCCGAAATCGGAGTGATCGCCTTATGCATACCTTAGGCATAGATATCGGTTCGGCCTCCTCCAAGGCGGTAATTGTCGGGATGGACGGTATTGTCGCTCAGGCGATTATCGAAACCGGCCCGGAAAGCCGAGGTTCGGCCGAAGCCGTCATCAGCATGGTTTTGGCCGAAGCCGATATGAAACCGGACCAGATGGCTTTTGTCATCGCCACCGGTTACGGCCGTATCAATGTGCCCTTTGCCGACGAAATCATCACCGAAATCGCCTGTCACGCCAAAGGGGTCCACTACCTCTTCCCGGACGCCCGCACCGTGCTCGACATGGGCGGCCAGGACTGCAAGGCCATCCGCGTCGGCCCGGACGGCAGCCACATCAATTTTTCCATGAACGACAAGTGCGCCGCCGGCACCGGTCGTTTCCTGGAGATCATGTCAGTCCAACTGGCCGTGCCCCTGGATCAAATCGGCCGGCTTTCACTGCAGGCCGATCAGGATGCCAAGATCAGCAACGTCTGCACCGTCTTCGCCCGGACGGAAGTCTCCCGGCAACTCCGGCGAGGCCAGTCCAAGGCCAACATCCTCGGCGGAGTCCATGCGGCCACAGCCGATCGCTCTTACAGCCTGCTCAAACGCGTCGGAATCGAAGCCGATTTCGTCATTTCCGGAGGCATCGCCAAAAACATCGGCGTGGTCAGACGCGTCGAAGACCGGGTCGGCCTGCCGGCCCATATCTCGGAGGAACCCCAGATCATCGGCGCGCTCGGCGCGGCTATTTTTGCCAGAGAGCGCGTCCAAACACAGTCTTAGCCGAGAAAAGGAGTGTTGACATGCTGCAATTAACCGTTGGAAATGCACTAACGGCCACCGTGGAACATTTTCCGGGCAAAACCGCCTTTGTCTTCGAGGGCAAACGGGTCACGTACGCCCAGTTCGAAGAACGGGTCAATCGCCTGGCCAACGGCCTGTTGGCCAAGGGGTTCAAGCCTGGCGATCGGGTAGCCATCCTGGCCTTTAATTGCATAGAATACTACGAAATTCTGTTCGCGCTGGGCAAAGTGGGGATGGTGGCCGCGCCGATCAACTTTCGGCTGGTCGGAGATGAGATCGTCTACATCGTCAACCACTGTGACGCCAAAGCCCTGATCTACGAAGCCCGGTTTAAGGACGCGCTGGATAAAATACGCGGACACTTGGGGAATATCGGCCTCAACGGCTACATCGTTTTCGGGGGCGAAGGCGAGCCGGGTGATCTGGTCTATGAAGACCTCCTGGCCGGCGCCGATTCGTCCGACCCAGGAGTCCAGGTTGACGAAAAAACCACCTGGTACATCGGGTACACCAGCGGCACCACCGGCCGGCCCAAAGGGGCCATGCGCTCCCACCGCTGCAGCGTGCTCCTGGCCATGAACATGCCCATCAACCTCACTGAGCTGGACAATATTTTGATGATTATGCCCATTTTCCATTCAAATTCGATCTGGTTCGGACTGATCGGGGTCTTTCAAGGAACCACTACCGTTATATATCCGTCCGGCGGATTCGACCCGAGGGAGATCCTGGAAATCATCGAAAAAGAAAAAATCACCTTCAGCTCCCTCGTGCCGACCATGTACACCCTGATACTGTCCCTGCCCGACAAGGAGAAATACAACACCGATTCACTGCGAAACCTGCTGACATCTTCGGCCCCGCTTACGAGTAGGACCAAGGAGCAAATACTTGAATTTTTCAAGAATGTTAATTTGTTCGAAGGTTACGGCGCCACCGAAACCGGCGCATCGACCATGCTCCTGCCCGAATTTCAATACTCCAAAGTCCGCAGTTGCGGTAGGGCCGCACCACTCACCCGCATCATGATCCTGGACGAAAACGGCCGGAAATGCGGCCCCGGCGAGGTAGGCGAGCTGTACGCCTGCAGCCCGAGTATGTTTGAGGGATACTGCAAACAACCCGAAGCCGACAAAAAGGCCTTTCACGGCGAATTCGCCTCGGTCGGCGATATGGCCAAAGTGGATGAGGAAGGCTTTTATTACATCGTCGACCGCAAAAACGACATGATCATCTCCGGCGGTGAAAATATATATCCGACTGAAATCGATGATGCTTTGGCCAAGCACCCCAAGGTGCAGCAGGTGGCGGTCATTGGTGTGCCGGATGAAAAATGGGGCGAGGCGGTCAAAGCCATCATCATATCGGAGCCCGGGGTTGAGGTGACTGAGGCCGAAATCATCGCTTTTAGCAAGGAACATCTCGCTGGATACAAGTGTCCGAAATCAGTTGAGTTTTGGGATTCGCTCCCCACCAACCCCACGGGCAAGATACTGAAACGCGTCATCCGCGAGAAGTACTGGGAGGATCATGAGGCCAAGATCTAACCTTTGGCCTAATGAACCCACCAGCCGCCGCCGGATGGTCAACCGCCGGCGGCGGTTCCGCCTGCAAACGGCCGCATTCGGCAAGGACGTCATACCT
>JAFDKD010000600.1 GCA_019307165.1 Deltaproteobacteria bacterium
GAAAGGCAACGTCCTCAAATCTCCGGAAAGCTTAAGATGCTCAACCAGCGCTGTATAAAGGGCTGCTGTCAGATCGGTCACGTTGTTGAACCGGCGGCGGATCAGTTGCGAACCAGCCTTCTGAATCAGACTGCCCATTTTTGGATGCCGCTCCTTGCCTTCACTGCCGCTTAGAAAAACGAGGCTTGTCTTGCCCTTGTCGGTGGCGCGGTCAAATTCCCGTTCGGTGGGCGAAAAGCCTTCGGAATCCTCGTAACCATAATCACTTCCCAAAAGCCCAACATAGATATCGCATCTGTCAACATTGCCCAGATAGGCTTCGTCGGCCCGCTGATCACGGGCCGGCAGGTCTTCAAAGAGGAACACGTCCGATACAAACAGCTTGAGCAAGGGATCATTCAGGATGTATTCCTTTAAGGCCCGGCGTTCTTCGGCGAATTCCTTCTGTACACTGCTGATAAAAATCGAATTTTGCGTCATGATGCGCTCATTCTTCCGAAACGTGATGTTTTCTTAATATTTCTCCGATGCAGCCTCCGGTTTTTCTCCTACCTCAGCAAGATGAAGCTCTTCGATAGACGAATATTCACGCCATTTCTTTACCTTGATAAGAATCACCGGCTGATCTTTCTCTCGGTTGCTCAATGGGAGAGATGCGTACAGGCCATGTGTAAGTCCCCTAAAAAAGTAACCCCCAATGGTGCGCAGTTCTCACGGGATGCGTTGGGGGTGTTGTTCACTTCTTTTGAATGAATGCGCATATAGTATATGCCGTCTGGTTCAGTGGTACAATGATTTTCCTGCATGAATGTGGTTTGCTCTCGATGTAAGACAATTGATTTTTTTATAGCGCATTTCGCTTCGACTTGTCCAGGATGAAGCAGCGCCGGCCATTGATTACAGGGTCCTCGGACAGGCAGACGATTTCTTTAAGGCGGATCAGGCGCCGTCTCCGAACGTTGACAACACCCCACTATTCATATAATTTTCCTTGACTCAGCCTTATCAGTTTGAAAGGAACGCCCATGGAGAGCCTTAAGAGAAAAAGTGCCCGGGTGAAGCGGATATTCGAGATCCTCGACCCGCTTTACACTTATGAAAAAACCGCCCTCAAGCACCGGACCCCTTATCAACTGCTGGTGGCTACGATCCTGTCTCAACACGGTCACCCCCATGTTGTTTAAAAAGTACAAGACGCCGCAGGATTACGTGAACACGCCCATAGCCGAACTGGAGGCGGACATCCGACCCACAGGCTTTTATAAGAACAAGACCAAATCCCTTAAGGGCTGCGCCCAGGGCCTGATCGATCTGTACGGGGGCAAGGTCCCCCGCACCATGGAAGAGTTGCTGAAACTGCCCGGGGTCGGGAGAAAGACCGCCAATTGCGTGCTCGGGGCCGCCTTTGGGGTTCCGGGCATTGTGGTGGACACCCACGTCAAGCGGCTGTCCATCAGGATGGGGCTTACCCAAAATAAGAACCCCGACAAGATCGAATTCGACGTTCAGGAACTGCTCCCCAAAGAAAGGTGGCGACGGTTCTCCGACATCCTCATCTATCACGGCAGGGAGATCTGCAAGGCCCGAAAACCGGACCACGCCGAATGCCCCGTCTTCGACCTGTGTCCGTCCAACGAGGTCTAAATGCCTTCCTGCTGCCAAACCGCCGTACTGCGAAAGGCGCGATAAGTACAGATCCTGGGTTGATCCTTTCTACGACAAGGTGTTTGTATGTCAATGGGATTGAAAATAATACGCATCGGGACCTATTTGGTCTTGTTGATTATAATTGGCTTTGTCATGGCCTCCCGGCGACCCGTTTTAGCGGAAGAGACGCCTGTTGCAAAGATCCAAACGTGCGAAGGTGAGGTGAATGTGCTGAGGAGCGGAGGCACAAAGACCCCGGGCGAGGCGGGGCTCCCTCTTTTCGCCGGCGATTGCATCACCACCGGAAAGGGGGGCACCGCCTGGTTTGCCTTTTCAGACAACAAAAGCCGGTTCAAACTGGCCGAACATTCGGTAATTTCCATTGACGAGTTGTCAGGCACGCGGGGCTCCCAGGATCAACCCACGCTGCGTCTGGTGCTTGGGTATTTGAAAACCATTTGTGCAAAGCTCGGCAAACGGACCTCCGGGCTGACGCTCCACACCCCGACGGCCGTCATAGGCGTCCGGGGCACCGAGTTCGACACGGTGGCATCCGTGGATGGGACCTGTGTAATCCTCGTGGATGAAGGAGCCGTGGAACTGGAAGTCGAGGAAAGGCGAGTTATCATCCACGAGGGTAACATGGCGGATGTGAACATCGAGGGGAAGGCATCCCTTCCGGTCCCGGCAATCCCGAAGCAAGAGAGGGATTGGAGCGCTTGGCGGGAAAAAAGGATAGAAAATCTCCTGGCAAATCTTCCTGATATGATCCCGGGATTTCGCAACCGGTTCAAACGGGCCGTATTTCGATCAAAGAGATTCACTACCACGGTGAAGCAGGCTGCCGAGGACGTCAGGGCCTCAATACTGGAGGTCCGTCTGGCACTGAGCGAAGGGTCCTCCGAAAAGATCGGGCAAGCCAGAATGCGCCTAAGGCAGCAGATGCCGGGATTTAAAAAACTAGTCGGGAAATTTCGCCGCGCAGCCAACCGGGTTCGAGCCATGGGGAGCCTTTCCCTTCGGGTGCAACACCACTTCGCTGAAAACAAGGCCCGTTTCACCGTTGACGAGGTCGCCATCATTGAATCCAATCTTTCCGCCATATTATTGAAACGGAGGCAGTTGCAGAACCTCTACCGTTCGACGATCTTCAACATCAAGGGCACGTTTAGAGAACTCCGCGAGCTGAAAGAAGCGAGCCGGTAGGCTGATAAGGTAATGGCGGATAACATCATCGCGGTACTATGAAAAATCTGAGCGCTAGGATGAAACAGGCCAGGGAGACGTCCTGGTCGAACCTCGGAAAGAAGATCACCTTTTTTCTACCGGGGATGTTTGTCTACAACGGCATCACGGGCAGGTATCCCGCCGTATCCGTTACCGGGGACCAGTGCGCGCTTGAGTGCGACCACTGTCGGGCCAAAATACTCCAACCCATGGTCCCGGCCACGGAGAAAGACGATTTACTGAAGGCCTGTCTGACCCTGGAACACAAGGGAAATCTTGGCGTGCTCATCAGCGGCGGGTGCGACGAACAGGGACGCCTGCCCTGGGACAGGGTCTTACCGGCCATCAAGGAAATCAAGCGGCAAACCGGTCTGTATATTTCGATCCATAGCGGCCTCGTGGACGAAGAAACCGCCCTTCGGCTGAAGGAGGCCGGCGTGGATCAAGCCCTCATCGACGTCATCGGCGACGAAGACACATTCCGGTCCGTGTATCATGTGGACTTCGGGATCGACAGGATCGAATCGTCCATGGCGGCCATGCAGCGGGCGGGCCTGCCCATGGCGCCCCACGTGGTCTGCGGACTTCATCGCGGTGAGATAAGGGGAGAGAGGCGGGCCATTGATATCATTTCCCGCTTCGAGGTGGAGCAGGTCGTCATCGTGTCCTTGATGAAAACGCCCGGCACCCCGTCGTGGGACTGGCCGGAACCCGAAGACCGGGACATTGTCGAAATCCTTCTGCAAGCCAGATTGAAAATGCCCCGGACCCGGATCAGCCTGGGGTGCGCCAGGGCGCGGGGACACGACGACCTGGCCGTTATGGCCGTCGATGCCGGGGTCAACCGGATGGCCCTGCCGTCCGGCGAGGCCGTGCAGCGCGCCCTGGACTACGGGATGGAGATCCGATACCAGAAGACCTGCTGTTCCGTATCGGCCGACTTCTCTAAAACACAGTGGTAAGAATTCGGAAAGTAATCAGCAATCAGCGCTCAGCCGTCAGCGCCGCTTCTGGCCTGGGGGTTGGCCCCGCCCGTCTTCGCTGCTTCGCAGCTACGCCGCGGCACGCCCAAGGACGGCGGGATCTACGGCTACGCTCCGACAAGTCTGATCAATCGGGAAACTTCATGTATTATAGTCCTGGCCTTTAATATAATTTATGATATTATTATATAAATACTATATAATTGTTGTTAAAATTCAAACTAATACTTGACTTTTACTTCACGCCTTGACATTCTTACCCAAAATTACAACGCAGCTCATAACGAATGCATCTCCCCGGCAAATCGAGGTCTTCACGAACATCGCAATCTGGGATCC
>JAFDKD010000601.1 GCA_019307165.1 Deltaproteobacteria bacterium
GGCAACCCGGGTTCCTATAAGCTTCGTCAGGCACTGGCGGAACATTCTAAGTAAAGCAACGCGTTTTCTTATCCTCGACTTGAAAGAAAAACGGTAACGCCCCCAACAAATCAGCGCAGATTGAAAATCCGGCCTCTGTTCAAAGCACCGGCGAACAGGGGCCGTTTCTTTTATCCTGATCATCCTGTTAATCTTGTCTGAATCTTTTCTCTGTGTACTTTGCGCTCTCTAGTCCCGCTGCAAGCGGGACGGGTGTGAACCTGTTATTGACACTCACCCTTCGAAGAACGAATGGTGCATTGCTATTGGATCAGGGTCAGCACGGAAAATTGACAAACCCCCGTCCACTCCCTTAAACTCCATTCCATCCGTTGGGAGGCCTTCCCGTTTGAACCGGACCGCCGGCCGGCAAAAGGACATTCATGACCAAGCTATTTGGAAAATGGCTCAAGATCTACCAGGATGAGATCCACCTGTTTTTGTGGACCGCCACCCTCCTGTTTCTCATCCGCAGTTCCAATATCCTCTTCAACAACTTTGCCGAAACCGCCTTTTTAAAAAGGTTCGGCGTCCAGTACATGCCGATCATGGCCGCAGTCAACTCCGTGTCCACGTTTTTTATCATGGGCGTTCTCACCGGCTTCATGATGCGGATGTCGGGCACCCGCCTGCTGACCAACATGCTCCTGATCTGCGGGTTTTCCGTAGCCGGCTTGAGGCTTCTCATCCCGCTGGACATCCATTTGCTCTATCCGCTCCTGTATGTGCTCAAGGCCCAATACGAGGCCCTCCTCGGGCTTTTATTCTGGAACCTCGCCAATGACCTGTTCAACACCCGTCAATCCAAACGCATTTTCCCTTTGATCTCCGCGGGCGGGCTGCTTGGCGGCGTTCTGGGCAGTTTCGGGACGCCCTATCTGGCAAAACTCATATCCCTGGACAATTTGATGCTGGCCTATCTTGTGACCACGCTGACCGGCGCGCTGGCGGCAAAAAGGCTGGGATCGCTTTTCCCCACGGCCGTTGTAACGGATAAGGCCGCCGGGAAGGGTAAAGACCGTCCCTCGCTGGCGGAAGAGTTCAAGAAGGTCATCCCGCTCATCAAATCGTCAACCCTGGCCAAGATCCTTATCCTGTTGACGCTCCTGCCCAACGTCGCCATCCCCATCATGAACTATCAGTTCAATTTCGCCGTGGACCGGACCTTCGGCACCGAGAACGGGATGCTCCGCTTCTTCAGCTATTTCCGGGGCGTACAAAACACCATCGCGCTTGTCATCAGCCTGTTCGTCGGTCGAATCTACAGCCGTTTCGGGATTCCCGTGGCGCTGATGTTTCATCCATTCAATTATATATTGGCTTTCATGGGGTTCCTGTTCCGATTCGACATCTTCTCCGCCATGTACGCAAGGCTGTCGACGGCCGTCTTGAGGAACACCATTAACACGCCGGCCCGAGCCGTCCTTTTCGGGCTTATCCCGTCCGCCCACCGCGCCATGCTCCGTCCTTTTCTGAGAGGCACGGTCGTCCGCATAGGCATCCTGGCCGGCTCGGGTCTGATCCTCATCTCGCAGCCGTTCATGCATCCCAGATACCTCTCCGTGTTGGGGTGCTTCTTTGTGGTGGCATGGTTTGCCTCCGCCATGGCGCTCAAGCGGGAGTACGCTCGAATACTGATGGACCTCATCACCGCTGATATGCTGGATCTCAGGTCGCTTGACGAAGAAGACCTCTCAAAAATACTCCGGGAACCGGCAGTCCGAAAAGGACTCGCTCACGCATTTAAATCGGCCCGAGGCGAGGACGCCCTCTGGTATGCGAAACGCCTCAAATCGGTGAGCGCGGAAGGCCTTGACGATATGATCCTGGAAAAGCTCGCGAAAGAGGATGACCGGACCGTGGCCCGGCTGCTGCCGCTCCTGTCGCCCAGGGCCGGAAAGGAAGCGGTCAGGCGTTTCATTGAAGAAGCCGACCCGGACAGGCCGGCGGACATCGTTACCCTTGCCGGCGAGGCAAGAGAAGCTTTCGCGGGAACCGGGCTGGATTTTCACGGCATCGTTTTCAAAAAGGAGCCGCACCCGAAAATCAAGGCCTATGCGGTTGCGGGGCTTTATCCTGAGGAATTCAGCAGCATCATCCGCTCCTGGCTTGTTTCCGATCGCCTCTCTGAAAAGCAGGCCGCCGTCATTGCCGCCGGAGGGAGCAAAGATAAAAAATATATAGCGCCTTTCATGGAGATGCTCCGGGAGGACCCGGAGGATCGGCTTGCCCCTGAATTGCTGGCCGCCCTTAACAGGCTCGGAGCGCCCCACATGAACCGGATCGCCCGCCCCTTTCTTTCGCACGATTCGGAGCAGGTCCGCCTGGCGGCACTCGTGGTCTTTGAAATTAAGGACGAGGGTTCCGCGCGAGCGGTTATTACGCGCCTTGGAGATACCCATGCACCGGTGAGCGATTTGGCCATAGAGAAACTGGAAAAGGCCGAACAGCGTATCGCCCCTCTCTTGGTTGAAGGCATTACGCTGCCCGATCGGAGAATGCGTGAAAATATTTTCCGTCTTTTTGAAAGCCTTGATATCAAGGACGTGGAGATTTACAACTTTGCCAGGGCTCAAATGGAAAAGGCCTATGGCATGCTGGCGGCGGCCGGGGCCGTCGCCCGACTGCCCGAAAGTCCCCGCAGAGAACTCCTTGAAGATCATTTAAAACAGCAAAAGGCCTTATTGGGCGAAAATGTGTTAAGGGTGCTTGTGGCAAGAGACCGTTCCGGCCGTATGCGGAATGTCTGGCGGGGTATTTCATCGCCCGATCCCCAGAGGCGCGCCAACAGCGTCGAGGCCTTGGACGATCTCGCGGACAGATCAATCTCAAAAATACTGACGCCCCTGCTGGAAGATTTGCCCCCCGATCAATGCCTGGCCGTCGGTAAAAAGCATTTCAAATCGTCCCTGGAAGATTACCGTGCCGATACGGTCCTTGTTCAAATCCTGACTGACCCTGACTGGCTGACCGTGGTATTGGCCATAAGCCTCATTGCCGAAAACGGCCCTTCAAAAGAGCAAAGAAAGGCCATCGAGCGGTTGACCGAATCGCAGGACCCCCGAATCCACAGCATGGCCCGCTGGGCGCTGAGAGGGGTGAAATCAGGCCCTCTGTCCGGAGACGAAAAAGCGCCGGCGACCGCAATCCAGCTGGGCATATTGGCCCGTCTGAAAAACACGGAAGTTTTTTCCGGTCTGACCGTGATTGAATTGGCGGCCGTGGCTTCGGTGACGCTGGAGAGGGCGCATCCTGAAGGAGACGTGGTTACCGGGGGCGACATGGTCCGGGAAGAAATGCTGTTGATCGAAGAAGGGGAGGTGCGCCACTGGCGGCATCTTCCAGATGGCGGTTCCGATGTGGAACTGGGTCGTTTGGTCGCCGCATGAAATCATGCTGGCGTATCCCGAAATCGCCTTCGGTGTGAGCAGGCTTCTGAGCCGGCAACTGAGGGCCATGGACAAAAAAATCAAGAACAACGACTCATAGTACCTGGATCTTGCAGGCAGTAACCATTTGATGCCCCGCTCGCGTTTGTGATAGTATGGGTTTAGTTGAAAGTGAGTCTCCTCCCGCAGAGCCCCGCTTCGCGGGTCCCCGCCTTTTAGGCGGGACAGGGCCAGGTTTTTCAAATAGACTTAATGTTGCATACCGGGAGTGGCATCATGACACCCATACGTGGTCTATTCATCCTTGCAGGTTTTCCCCTGCTTTTTCTCTTATCGACCGGTTGCGCAAGTCAGAAAAAAGAACCGGCGCCCGTTCTGTCTTCAGAGTCCACATGCATCCAGGGGACCGTTTGGCTGCAGGGCCCCAATTCATCTTATCCGACGCGATATCCCCGAGCCAAGGTGACGGCCTGGCGACATGGGACGGAAGAACCCTTGGGGGAAGCCGTGGCAGATGAGAGAGGCAATTACTGTCTCCAGATCCCTTTGGCCGGGTATCGAGCGGATCTTCGTGTGTGGGGGTTGATGAACTTTCGCGGTAAAAACTATGCCTGCCGTTCGGAAATCAACAACATCTCCCTGAGCGGCGTTTCCAAACGATGCGGAACGGGGCAGGAGTGCACTCGAATCGACATCATGACCGTGTGCGAAGAATTCATCCCGGCGAGGCGCAGAAACTGAGGTCATAATTTGGACATTGAACAGTGAACATTGAGAATTGAATATTGGGGTGGGTTGCGGGTTCAGAGGTTCAGGGGTTCAAGGTTCAGAGGTTCAAAGGTTAAGAAACAGCTCCAATAACTATTGACAAGTAACGAATTTCGACCTTCGACCGCTGCCCTCTGCCAACTGCCTTCCGCCCACTGTTCAATCTTCACTGCTCACTGCTCACTGTCCACTGCTCACTGTTCACTGTTCACTGCTCACTGTTCAATGCTCACCCTCCCTTGCCTCAAGGCCTCCAGAGACTCCATCCCCTTTTCTTTAAGGAAATATGTCCCTTCCGGGGTACGGCCCACCAGGTTGTGCATCACCAGAAACTCCATGGCCTTGGGCCGGTAGTCCTTCATCCCGACATTGAGGATCCCGCGGTTGGCGTAGGGCAGCTTTACGGCATCGGCCATCGCCGTCGCGCCTTTCGATCCCAGGTCCTTGATAATCTTTTCATAGGCGCGCTTGACCCGCCATGTCTGGACCTTCCGGCTCAAGAGATAAACGGCGACCAACAGTATCACCGCCACCACAATCTGTCCGTTTTCGTTCATGTTTTTTCCCTTGATCCCTTCTTCGATCATCCATATACTAGCAAAATGGAAGCCCTGCCGCGCCCCGTTTGTGTTGCTAAGGGGACACACGGCCTGTCCGTGCGGACGGGTCTCGCAAAGTCGCTCGATTGCGCCGTGCTGTTTGATCGTTCGGTGCCACCGTACCAAAGATTACGTGCGCAGCCAAGGGCATTCCGACAGAAGCCGCCGCCGATGCCGCAAGCCTACGTCCAGGCTGGAATTCGACTTCACGCAGCATTAACTTTCAATATGGGGAGGTAATAAGAGATGATGATTCCTGAGATCAAAAAAATTCTCTACGCCACGGACCTTTCTGAAAACGCCCGTTATGCCTTCAGTTACGCGACCAGTCTGGCCAACCGCTATGGCGCCGGCATCACGATTCTCCATGTATTGCAGGACCTCTCCCCCTACCGGGACAGTCTGGTCGTCAATGTATTGGGTGAAGAGAGGTGGAGCGAACTTCGAAAAG